>NZ_JBSTYP010000004.1:0-128588 GCF_054052405.1 Aeromonas aquatilis
CAATGTCAGCCCGGCGGAGTTTAACAAGAGGTATTGGAGAACTGCTCAGGCTGCTTGATCCGGGACTGTCCGATCTTGTCAGGACACCTCACTCGCGGCGCCACTGGATCCAGGCGGCAGAGGGCAGTTGCTCTGCCACCTGCCAGCGGGTCGGCAGCTGATCCCGCAGGCGCTCCAGCAGCAGGGCGGCATCCACCTGATAGCGGGCTTCCTGCTCCAGCCAAGCGAGCCAGCGCAGATCCTCGATGGCTTGCTGCAACAGCAACAGATCGTGGGAGAGGCGGTGCGTCTCGCAGGCTTGCGGGCCGAGCAGCATAAAGTCGCTCTCCCGCCCGTCGGTGGGGTCATAAGGCAGGGCGGTGGGCATGCGGCCATGCCACTGCAAATAGCCCTCGGCGCCGCTCTGCCACAGATAGAACCCGGCGGCTCTCGGGGTGCCCAGATTGTAAAACCAGGGGGTGACCTTGTGCTGGCGCACCCGGGCCACATCGGCCTTGTCGGCGCCAAAGCCTGCGTTGATCAGGGCAATCTCCACCTCTGCCAGCAGACCAACCTGACCCGGATGATTGAAGTGACCTGCGCGGATCACCGCCGGCTCCCGCCGTTTCATCTCCCGCGCCAGGGTGGTGATGGCGGGCAGGGTGGCGAGATCGGGCTCATCAAACAAGCTCCATGCCAGCGGTGGCAAGCCGCTGGCGGTCAGCGCCTGTTGCCGCGCCTGCCACTGTTCGAGCTGGCTGGCAGGGTCGCCCCCCCAGCGCTTGAGCGGGGTATAGGCCAGCAGGGGCGGCACAAAGCCGAGCCCGGCCGCTTCTCCCAAGATCTCCCGCATCCCCGCTTCATCCTGTGGCAGGGCGGGCGAGAGGCCGCTGATCCCGAGTTTGGCGAGCCGCTGCAGATCGCAGCGACTGGCCGCGGCGATCTGCTCTTTTAGCGCCTCGGGGTCGGGGCTCAGCCAGTTCAGATAGGGGGGCGCTTCGACATAGATGCCGACCGGCTTGCTGGCCGCGGGCAGGGTCAGCGGCAGCACCTCGATGGTCAGTGGCAACTGCACCAGTTGCTGTTGGCTGAGCAGCTGAATATTGCCCAGATAGCGACCGGCAGGCGCATAGCGTGGGACGGTGATCTGCAGCACCAGACGCCGAGGTACGCCTGCCAGCAGGGTGAGCCCGGCGATCCCCTCGACCAGTTCCTGATCCGAGGGAGCCAGCAGGGTGCCGCTCGCCTGCGGGCGAACCAGATGCCACTTGCCGTAATAGGGGGTCAGCGCCAGCTGCGATCCTGCCTGCTCGGGGGGCTGGATCACCAGCAAGGGGGCCGGATCGTCGGTGGCGGCGTGGATGGCAAACTCCAGCAGCAGCTGGCTGCCACGGGCGGCCAGCACCGGTTGTGCAGCCTGCTGCAACGCATCGGCCGCAGATAGCGGGGCGATCTGCAGGGTTGGGGCGGCATCCGTAATCGGCGTGAGGCTCAGTTGCTGCGAAGCAGGGGCTGGGGCTGGGGAATAGGGGGCCAGAGTCCACTTTTCCAAAAACAGCTGGCGCTGCTTGGTCAGCACGCTTGCGGTAGCGTCGGCCAATACGGCGAGATCTTTTCCACTATTCGGGAGAGCCTCTTTGCTGGTGGGGGCCGGATAGGGGGCAAGCAGCAGCCCCGCCAGGTATTTGGCATCCGGTGAGTGGCCCACCAGTGTGATAGTGAGCGGGCCGCCTGGGTGGTTCAGGGTGACATGAACGGGGCCGCCCTGTCGTGCCCCGAACAGCTGCCAGGGATCCGGATTTGGCAGTGCCTCGCGAGATTGTCCCGCCAGATAGCGCTGCGTTAGCCATGCCTGCGGTTGCCACTGCTCGGCCCAGATGGGCTCACCATTGACCAGCACGCTGCGCTCGAAGGGGTGGGGCAGGTACTCCCACTCGCCGGGATCATCCAGCCAGAGGGTGAGCTGGTAGCGTCCCTTGGCGACATCCAGCCGTACGCCGTCGAGATTACGGAGTCCATCGCGAACCAGGGCATCGCCGGAGGGGCGTAAGATGGGGGTGGGATGGCCAATCAGCCGGGGATCCCCCGGGCTCAGGGGCTCAAAGCCGGTAAAGCGGGGCGCAGCCGCCGCCCCCAGATCCAGCGCAATGGTGCCCGCAGGCAGAGTCAGACCGGGCTCCCAGTACCAGCGGTGAATGGTCAGCGAGGGGGCGTTATCGGCCATAAAGAGATAGAGCTTGGTGAGTTTGTCCAGCGCCAGCGCTTTGGGCTGGCTGGTGCGCCACTCGCTCAAGGCAAAGCGCTGGGTGAAGGGGCCGGGGGCGACAATCCGCTCCAGATTGACCCGGCTGCGGTAGTTGACCGAGGCCTCGTCGTCGATACGCAGGATCAGGGTTTGCGGGCGGGCGCTGGAGTTATGGCCCTCGATCACCAGTTCATCATCGCTGCCTATTGGCCAGTTGTGGGTGCGCAGATCGAGCCGCTGGGGTGTCTGGTTACCCGTCAGGGGCAGCGGGGTCTGCCCCTCCAGCCGGGTAGCGCCCATCGCTGCATTGGCGCAGAGCAGGATAACCAGCCAGAGCCCTCTGCTCATCCGGCCAGCCCTTTCAACCAGTTATTCAGCTCGGCAGCCTTGTGATCCCAGCTTTGCAGGGCCACCTGCTGCTGGCGAGTGTGGCGCCCTTCGCTGCGGGTGAGCCCCTCCCAGCCACTCTCCTGAAACCAGCCCGGATTGGGTTGATCAAAGGCGGCCCGGTTGATGGCCTGGGCCAGGCTCTCCCCGCTGCGGGGGAGCTGGATCTGATCCCGATAGCCATCGAGGGCCGGAAAATCGGTGCTGACGATGGGCCGCCCTGCGGCCAGATACTCGCGCAATTTCAATGGATTGCAGGCACGGATCTGGGCGTTGTCGACAAAGGGCAGCAGACTCACCTGCCAGTGCTGGGCATAGGCTGCCAGCGTGTGATGGGGACGGGGCCCCAGCAGATGGATATTGGGGAGCCCCTTGAGGGGGGAGATATCGGTCTGGACCGGGCCAATCAGCACCAGATCCCAGTGGGGCAGGGCGGCCGCCGTCTCTGCCAGCAGGGGGATATCAATCCAGTCGCTCAGGCTGCCGTAAAATCCGGCAATGGGGCGGCCGGAGGGGAGATCCGCCGGACGCTCTCTGGGGGGCATAAACAGCTCGAGATCCACGCCGTGGCTGAGGAGTCGGGTTTTATGGGGGGGAAAGCGGCTGGCCAGCGCGGGGCTGGCGGCCAGAATGAGATCGGCTTTTTCCACCAGTCGGGCCTCGCAGTGAGCGATGGCCTGATGATCCACCCCCGCCAGCGCCGAGAAGTCATCGCCGCAGTAGTAGATCACCGCCCGCTCTTCGAGCTTGCCAATCAGATCGACGGCGCTGGGCAGGGAGATCCAGAGCAAGGGGCGATCCAGCTCGGGCAACTGGCGCCGGATCTGCGCCGCCAGCCAGTGGCCATTGATCTTGCCCGCCAGCCGACTGCCCGGCAGCGGCAAGGCGAGCGGCGGCAGTCCCCGGGGGCTGCTGGCTTCGGATGGCGCAACCGACTGGCCACCAGAATGGCGCGTGCCGCGCAGCACGGCCCCCAGTTTGCGGACGATGCGGGTGAGATCATGAAGGGTAAAGCGGGGGCAGCGCATGCCGATGGAGTTGACCCAGAGCACTTGATAATCGGGCAACAGACGCTTGATCAGGTGTTGGGTGCTGGAGGGGTGCTGGCCCCAATCCTCTCCTAATACCACCAGTTGCGGCAATGAGTGTGGTTTCATGCAAAGGTCTCCGAAGCGTGTGCGAGGTCGCTGTGATCTTGTGGCTGCAACGGGCGCAGTACTGTGGCCGGTACACCCGCTGCCAGCACACCTGCAGGCAGATCCCGCGTGACGACGCTGCCTGCGGCGACAATGGTACCGGCGCCTATGGTGACACCGGCCATCACCATCACCCCGGTGCCGAGCCAGACATCCTGCTCAAGCACAATGGCCCCCACCTGTTCATCGCGATCCGGTTTGCCAAGAGCGCGGTCGCGGGCGTTGACCGGGTGCCCCGGGTAGCCCGCCAGAAAGGCACGGCCAGCAATTCTGACGTTATCCCCCAGCACTATCTTGCTGCCCACCGCCAGGGTGGTCTGCCAGCCAATGCCGACATTGCTGCCAATGACCAGCCTTGGTGTCTGGCTCGATGCCCGGCCGCTGATGGTCATGGCGGCGCTGAGGCGGCAGTCGGCACCGATATCGATGGTGACCGGACCGCTGATATAGGGGATGCCGCCATAGAGATAGAGGCGTGGCGCGGGGGCTGTGAGGCGAGATTGAAACAAGGGGGTCCACCAGAGGGTGCGGGTCAGGGTCGCCAGCGCGTTGCTGCCGAGCAAATAGAGCCGATAAAGCAACCGATGCAGGGGAGGGATCACGGGGAGTGACCAGTGGCGGGCGCTTTTGGCCAGTCGCCATACCCGGCGGGCCAGTGGCGTTTCCCCCTGTTTGGCCCAGCTTTTCATCCGGTGCAGGTTGATGGTGTTCATGGCGACCTCTCCCTCTGGTGCAGTCCATTGCTCGCTATGCAGAAAGCAGGGATCGGGCCAACAGGACGACCCCAGCTAGAACGGGCCAAATGGGGCTAAGAGGAGGGGCAGATTGCGCCGGTCGGTGCAATTTGCAGCCAGCGTTGTGCAAAACGCAAATGCCAGTCTCATTCTGGGCCTGTTCTGGACGGTTAAGCCACACAGAGTGGCTATTGCTTCAGGGCGGGAGTGAGTGGCGTGGGCTTTGCATTAGCGGTAGCTGACCCGAAACGGGATGCTTCGGGTGGCTGGGAGGCCCTATGAAACTTGGTGTGAACCAGATTGCCATGCTCTATTACGCCGGCGGCTTGCTCCTGATGAAGGGGATCTCCCTGTTGATGCTGCCGGTGCTGACCCATCAGCTGCTGCCTCGTGAATACGGCCAGCTGGAGGTGCTGCTGACCCTCATCAATCTGGGCTCCCTCATTCTCGGCTTCGGGCTGGTGGATGCCCTCTACCGTTTTGCCGGACTGGCGAAAGATGAGCAGGAGCGCCAGCAGGTAGTGGCCCGCATGTTTGGGCTGGTCTGGCTGATCGCCCTGGCCAGTCTGGTGCTGCTCTGGCTGCTGGCACCTGTGGTGCAAGCCTGGCTACCAGTTAAAACCCGTCTTGCGGATGTGCGCTGGGTGCTCTGTGCCCTGCCGTTTGAAGGGGTGATCGGTGTGCCGTTGGCATGGCTGCGGATGCGCAATCAGGCCCGGCTCTTTTTCGTGGCGACCGCAGGCAAGGCGGTGATCCAGTCGGTGCTGACCGGCTGGTGGCTCTGGCTCGGCTGGGGCGTGAGCGGGGTGCTGGCCTCCGGCACCCTGACCTGTGTTGCACTGGCGCTGCTGCTGAGCCTCTGGCAGTGGCGAGATAGCGGGATCCGCTTTGACTGGCAGCACTATCGATCGCTGCTGCGCTATGGATTGCCCCTGGTGGTGAGCGGGCTGGCAGGCTTTGCCCTGAGCGGACTGGATCGCTGGCTGCTGGCCGATGTGGTGGGGGAGGCGCTGCTCGCCTACTACGCCGTAGCGGGCAAGCTGGCGCTGGCGGTGGGGTTGTTGCTGCAACCCTTTGCCCTCTGGTGGTATCCCCGCCGTTTCATGCTGCTGCGCGAGCCGGATGGACTGCGACTCAATGCCCACTACAGCGTGATGGGGTCGGTGCTGGGGTTTGTCACCGCGGGGATTGTCGGGCTTACCGCCCCCTTGCTTATTCGCTGGCTGACCCCGGAGAGCTATCACGGGGCGATCGCCTATATTCCGCTGCTGGTGCTGGGCATGGCGGTGCGCAATGTTTCGGACTTGCTCAATGTCGGCTGCTTTAGTGGCGAGAAGAGCAATGCCCAGATGGTGATCAATCTGGGCTGCAGCGCCCTTGGGGTCGCAGGCTTTCTGCTCGCCATCCCCCCCTTCGGGGTTGCCGGGGTGATCTGGACCCTGCTGCTGGTCTATCTGGTACGGGCGCTCGCCTTTTATCTGGTGAGCCAGCGGTTGCTGCCGCTGCCGTATCGCCTCTCGACCCTCTGGGCCAGTTCGCTTGGGGCGCTGGCGATGGTCTGGCTCGGCCAATGGTGGGCAGGATCATGGCTCGTCTAACGCCAGCCATCTGGGCAAGCGCCATCTGTCTGGTGCTGGCACTGCTCTGGTGGCGGCTGCCCCATCCCTTGCTGTTGCCGGTGCTCGGCCTTGCCATTCCCGCCATCTGGTTTGCCCTGCGCTGGCCCTTCTTGATGGTGCTGGGGTTTGTCACCTTTTCCTTCTTTCGACTGCATGAGGTGTTCCCCCAGCTCTATCCCCTCAAGATCCCGTTGCTCTTCTCGCTGGCCGCCATCGGCGCGCTGGTCTGGCACATTTTTCTGACCGGCCGGATCAAGCCCTACTGGAGTCCAGCCCTGAGCTGGCTGACGGCCTTCTTTGTGATGGTCTCCATCGGTGTGCTGTTTGCCAGCAACCGGGGCGAGGCGATCGCCACCTGGACCGGCAGCTACAGCAAGATCTATCTGATGACCCTGGCGACCGCCTGGCTGGTGCGCACCCCGGGGGATTTTGCGCTGGCGGTGCGTACCTTTGTTGTGGCGGGCTGTCTGGTGGCGCTGGTGGCCCTCTACAACAAGGCGAGCGGGATCGGGCTGGTGGAGGGGACCCGGGTGACCATAGGGCGCGAGCTGGGCTCTGTGCTGGGGGATCCCAACGATCTGGCGCTGGTGCTGCTCTTTCCTGCCGGCTTTTCGCTGAGCTTGCTGCTCAATCAGGGCAATGGGGTGGGGGGGCGTTTGCTGGGGGGGCTTGGCTTTGCGCTGACCGCCGCCGCCATTATCGCCACCCAGAGCCGCGGTGGTTTGCTTGGCGTGTGTGCGGTCAGCGGCCTGTTTGCCTGGCAGCGGGTGAAGTCGAAAACCCTGTTGATCTCGATGGGGATGGTCGCGCTGGTGGTGCTGTTTGCCGCCGCCGGGATCAGTGACCGGGCATCTGGCGGCGCCGCCGAGAGCGGGGTCGATGCCTCGGCCATGGGGCGGATCTACGCCTGGCAAGCGGCCTGGGGTATGGCACTGGGCCATCCGCTGGTGGGGGTGGGCTTGTCCAATTTCTATTACAACTACTTCTTCTACAGCCCCCATTGGGATGGGCTCAATCATGCGGTGCACTCCACCTGGTTCGGGGTGCTGGCTGAAACCGGCTTTGTCGGGCTGGCGCTGTTTATCGGCATGGTGACGGTGGCCCTGCGCAGTTGCTGGCGTTGCCAGCTTGCTGGCATGCCTCCTGCAGTGATCACGGCAATGCAGGGGGTGATGGCCAGCATGGTGGGGTTTGTGATTTCGGGATCCTTCCTGACCCAGGGCTTTACCTGGCCCATCTATCTGGAGCTGGCGCTGGCCGTCGCCGCGATCAAGTACGTGCAGCAGGCGGCCACAGAGGTGAAGGCCACCGCTGAGGATCATCAGAAGGCAACCCGGTTGCCGGCAGTGCCACCAAAGGGAGCAAGAGGATGAACGCAACCCCTGTTTTGCTGGTTCACTACGGAGAGGACTGGATCCGCGGCAGCGAACGCTGCCTGCTGGATCTGCTGGCCCACCTCGATCGCAGCCGGTTTACGCCGCTGCTCTGGTGCAATAGCCCGATGCTGGCAGCAGAGGCGGCCACCCTCGGGGTAGAAACCATGGTCGAGCCGTTCAGCCTGCTGCTGGGATGGCAGGCGCCCCGCTTTGATCTTGCTGCCCATCGGCGCCTCTCCCGGCGAGCCAGAGAGCTCATCACCGAGTGGCAGATTGGGCTGGTGCATGCCAACAGCGCGGCCCCTTGTCAGTGGCTGGCGGCGGTCTGTCGGGCGTTGCAGGTACCGCTGGTGTGCCACCTCCATGCCCGTTATCAGCCCAGAGACAGATTCAGCCTGCGGGTCCATCAGGCAAGCGTAATGATTGGGGTGAGCGAGCCGGTATTGACCGGTTGGCGCCAGGATGGCTGCGCGGCCGAACGGTTGATCCGGGTTCCCAACGGGGTGGATGCCGCTCGCCTGAATGGCGGTGCTCGCTGGCCGGTCGTCGGCATGCTGGGCTTGCCCCCGGGGGATATGATCATCGCAACCGTCGGCTCCCTGATCAAACGCAAGGGGATTGATCTGCTGATCCGCTCGCTGGCTGCCCTGATGGCATCGGGGGAGGAGGCCCAGTTGCTGATTATTGGCAGCGGTCCGGAACGGGAAGCATTGGTGGCGCTGGCTGTCGAGCTCGGGGTGGCCGAGCGGGTCCACTTTCTCGGCGAGCGGCCGGACAGCGCGGCTATCTTGCGGGGCGGGGTGGATCTGCTGGTCTCCGGAGCCCGTGAGGAGGTGTTTGGTCTGACGTTGGCGGAGGCCGGCATGCTGGGGCTCCCGGTCAGTGCCTATCGGGTGGGCGGCATCCCTGAAGTGGTGGAGGAGGGGGGGACCGGCTTGCTGGCAACCCCGGGGGATTGGGCCGAGATGGCTGATCACTGGCGGCAATTGAGTAATCCTCAACGCCAATGTGCGATGGGGCGGGCCGCTCAGCTGCGTGCCGCGCAACTGTTCACGGTGGCGCGCTACGTTGACGGGGTCACGGCGGTGTGGGACGCCGCGCTGGCTGGTCGTTGGCACGCCGCGGCCCCCACCCCCTTCCGACCACTCATTCATTGGGTGGGGCAACGACTCCTTGCCAGAGGTCGCAATATGCTGGCGAGTGGGATGGCCAAAGTGGCGCAAAAAGTGCAGCTGGGGTTTGGCCGCCGCAAGGTACCAGAGTAAGGGAGCAGCAAGATGAGCATGCAAACTGAGCCGGTGTTTGGAAAGGTCATCGTTGTGGATCCCATCCCGTTTCGCGGTGGCTCCAAGGTTGCGACCGAAGTGCTGCTCGATGAGTTGGCCAAGCGGATGCCCGGGCTCACATGCCATGTGCTGACCCAGGATCCCGACTCCTGGCCCCGTTGCCAGCATCACCCCCTTTGGCTGCCCCACATATTGAAGGGGCGGGAGTCCGGCATCGGCTATCTGCTCAAACAGGGATGGCAGACCCTGCTGATCCTCTGGCTGGTGTTGCGTCTGGGGCAGGTGAAGTGCCTGGTGGCGGCGTCCGGGCCGGGGGTGGACCTCTGCTGTTACTGGGCTGCCCGCTGGTTGCGGTGCCGGGTGGTTCAGCTGATCCATGGCCCTGTTGGGTGCTCGGGGCTCTCTGCCAGAGCCTTGCAACGGGCGAGTTTTGTCTTTTATCTCGAATCAACTCGCAGCTCCCTGGCGGCGCTGCTGGCCCGGCTTGGCGAGACCGAGTTCCCGTCACACTGGCAGCCATTTACCAACGGCTTGAGCGAGATTGATTGGCCCAAAGCGACCCTGGGTGGTACCCACATTTTGTGGGCGGCCTCGTTGCTGCGCTGGAAGGGGCTGGAGACCATGCTGGCCGCCCATCAACTGATCCCAGATGCTCGCCCCGAGCTGATGGTGTGCTATCTGCAGCCCAAGGGCACGCTGCAGCCATGTAGTCAGCCTCAGCCACAGCTGCCAGATACCCATTGGTATGCCAACCCCGCCAATCTTGACGAGATCCGATCTCAATGCGGCATTTTTGTCTCCACCAGTCACCAGGAACCGTTTGGTCTCACCATTCTGGAGGCCATGGCGGCAGGATTGTGCGTGGTGATCCCGGCCGATGGCGCCTGGTGGGATCGACACCTCACCGATGACGTGAATTGCCGCAAATATCAGCCAAATGATCCCGGCGATCTGGCGCGGGTGCTGGCCAGCCTCAATGCCATGCCCGACGTGGTCAAGCGACTTGGCCATCATGCCCGCCTGCATGCCATGGCCCATTACAACGCGGCGGATACCTACCAAAGCACACTGGATCAGTGGGAAGGGTTGTTGCGATGGGATGCATTGAGCCGCTCAGTGAATGGTTAGCCCGGAACGATTCCATTGCAGGGATGATAAGAGGCTCACTATGCCACTACACTATTAAAAAAAACATATTGCAAAACGTGGAAACTGGCGCAATGTGTGGAGCATTTTCTGGCGAGATATTTTACGATTCCAGGCAACAGAACCATCAGCCATCCATACAGACACCTGAAAAACAGACTTGGCAATATCGATTCCAACTACTTTGATCGTGTTCATGTGGTGCTCCCCCAAGTTGAACGCAGTCAGCCTAAGTATGAAACTGACCGAGCTGAGTGGGGGCGTCCATCACATCACTACACATCTTGACTAAATAAAGCCGGGAAATCCCGGCTTTATTATTAGTTTATTTGTTGTGCCGCTCATAAAGCCGCTGCACGACATCTTGTAATCCCAACCCTTCGTTTTGCAGCAGCACGGTCAGGTGGTAGAGCAGATCGGCGGATTCGTTGATGAGCTCCTCCCGATCCTTGGCCATGGCGGCCAGCGCCACTTCAACACCTTCCTCACCGACCTTCTGGGCGATGCGCTTGGTCCCTTTGCCATAGAGGCTGGCGGTGTAGCTGGTGGCCGGATCGGCCCCTTTGCGGGCGGCCAGCACCTGTTCCAGCTCAGCCAGAAAACCGAGCGGTGGCACCGGGTGGCCGTCAAAGCAGGAGGTTGTGCCCTTGTGGCAGGTGGGGCCGACGGGGTTGGCGGCGATCAGCAGAGAGTCCTGATCGCAGTCGGTGCTGATGGCGACGAGTTGGAGCACATTGCCCGAGCTTTCACCCTTGGTCCAGAGCCGCTGTTTGCTGCGGCTAAAGAAGGTGACCTGACCGGTGGTCTGGGTCTTCTCCAGCGCTTCGCGGGTCATAAAGCCCTGCATCAGCACCTCGCCGCTGGCGGCGTGCTGGACGATGGCGGGGATCATGCCGTCACATTTTTCCCAGTCGAGCTCTTCAATTAATAAGTTGGAATTATGCACGGGTATCGGCTCCTCTATTATCAGACCGGCACTCAGGGCGGGGGATCATGGCGCATTTACATTTTGCCCAATCGAGCTGATCGGCAAGGGGGCGCGTGCTGGTGGTGGTTTGTGTGTTATCTGAGAAGTTATTCACGGATGGCGACTCCTTCGGTTTTCAGCCAGCGTTTCAATTCGGGAATGGGGATAAGGCCTTTGTGGAACACAGAGGCGGCCAGCGCCCCGTCCACATCGGCGAGGGTAAAGGCATCGCGAAAGTGTGTCATGGCACCGGCGCCGCCGGAGGCGATCAGCGGCACCTTGCAGACGCCGCGCACCAGCTTGAGCTGATCGAGATCATAGCCCTGACGCATGCCGTCCTGATTCATCACGTTCAGCACGATTTCGCCCGCGCCGCGCTTTTGCACTTCTTGCACCCAGTCGAGGGTGTGCCAGGCGGTGGTGCGGGTGCGACTCTCGTCACCAGTAAACTGTTTGACCTGATAGTGGCCCGTGTCGGCGTCGAAGTAGGAGTCAATGCCCACCACCACGCACTGCACGCCAAAGCGCTCGGCCAGTCGACTGATGAGGGTCGGGTCGGCCAGTGCCGGAGAGTTGATGGAGACCTTATCGGCGCCAAATTCGAGGATCTGGCGGGCGTCTTCCACGCTTTTGATGCCACCGGCGACGCAGAAGGGGATATCGATCACCTCCGCTACCCGGCTCACCCAGCTCTTGTCCACCACCCGCGCATCACTGGATGCGGTGATGTCATAGAACACCAGCTCGTCTGCCCCTTCCTCGGCATAGCGGCGCGCCAGCTCGACTATGCCGCCCATCACCTCGTGGTTGCGAAACTGCACCCCCTTGACCACCACGCCATCTTTCACGTCGAGGCAGGGAATAATGCGTCTTGCCAGCATCAGTTGCCTCCTCTGGTATCGGCAGCGGGGGCTTGCCAGCAGGCGATGGCGTCACCCAACGAGAACTTGCCCTCCAGCAGGGCGCGGCCAAGGATGATCCCCTTGACGCCGGAGCCCTTGAGCGCCTCTATATCCGCGATGCCGCCAATGCCGCCGGAGGCCTGAAAGGCGACGCTCGGGTAGCGGGCGCAGAGATCCCGATAGAGCTCGACGTTGGTGCCAGCCAGGGTGCCGTCACGGCTGATGTCGGTGCAGAGCACATGCTTGAGCCCGGCGGGGAGGAAGCGTTCGATCAGCGCTTCGATGGTCACGCCGCTGTTCTCCTGCCAGCCCGCCACCGCGATATGGCGATTGCCCTGCTCATCTATATTGACGTCCAGCGCCAGCACGATCTGCTCGGGGCCATATCTCTCCATCCAGCTCGCCACCAGATCCGGGGATTTTACGGCGGTGGAGCCAATCACCACCCGGCTGGCGCCGGCGGCCAGCAGATCTGCCACATCCTGTTCGGTGCGCACGCCGCCGCCGACCTGCACCGGCGCTTCGGTGGCCGACAGCAGTTGGGTCAGCAGGGGCAGCTGGCGCGCCTTGGCATCCTTGGCACCGTCCAGATCCACCAGATGGAGCTGCACCGCCCCCTGGGAGACATATTCATCGAAGCGGGCTTGCGGGCTGCTGCTGTATTCGGTCTTCTGCTCGTAGTCCCCCTGATAGAGGCGAACTACCTGACCGTTGATAAGGTCAATTGCGGGAATGATCATGCTAGTCACAGCTCCAGAAAATTTTGCAGCAAACGGGCACCGGCCGCGCCTGAGCGCTCCGGGTGGAATTGGGCGCCGAAGAAGTTGCTGTGCTCTGCAACTCCACCGACGATGGCGGTAAATGGCTTGCCGTAGTCGCAGGTCGCCAGCGTCGCTTCGGTCACCTCCAGCGCATAGGAGTGCACGAAGTAGAAGTAGCTGCCGCTCGGGATCCCCTTGAGCAGAGGATGGCTCTCATCATGCTCAATCTGGTTCCAGCCCATATGGGGCAGGCGCAGATTGCCGACTTCCATCAACCGGACCTTGCCCGGCACTATGCCAAGGCAGTCGATGAGATCGCCTTCACTGCCATCGGCACTCATGCTCTCTTCGGAGGCCTCCGCCAGCATCTGCATGCCGAGGCAAAAGCCCAGCAGCGGCTGCTTGGCGGCGCGAATAAGGGGCACCAGCCCGCGCTCGTTGAGGTTCTTCATGGCGGCCACCGCGGTGCCGACACCGGGCAGGATCAGCTTGTCCGCCTGCTCGATATCGGCAGCTAGGCTGGAGACCAGCGGCTGCACGCCGAGGCGCTCGAACGCCATCCTGACCGAGGCCAGATTGGCACAGCCGGTATCGATAATGACCAGCTTCTGCTTGCTCACATCCATCACAGCACTCCCTTGCTGGAGGGAAGTTCGCTCCCTTCCACCCGAATGGCCTGACGCAGGGCGCGGCCAAAGCCTTTGAACAGCGCCTCCACCTGATGGTGGGTGTTGCCGCTGCCCACCTTCATCTGCAATGTGATTGCCATGGCGTCCGAGAGGGAGCGGAAGAAGTGAGGCACCATCTCGGTGGCCATCTCGCCCACCTTGTCGCGGCCAAAGCCGCTCGGGCAGTCAAACACGAAGTAGGGGCGACCGCTAAGATCCAGTGCTGTGCTCACTTCCTGCTTGGTCAGCGGACGCGCATCGATCACCGCTTGCACCTCGTCCATTGCCAGCACGAAGCCGAAACGGCCGATACCGCGCTTGTTGCCAAGGGCCTGACGCAGCGCCTGACCCAGCGCTAGCCCAACATCTTCCACCGTGTGGTGATCGTCGATATGCAGATCGCCGCTGACGTTCAGCTTGAGCTGGAAACCGGCGTGGGTGGCAATTTGATCCAGCATGTGATCAAAAAAGCCGATGCCGGTTTCAATCTGGTTGCCGCTGCTTTTGTCCAGATCAACGGCCACCTGAATGCGGGTCTCTTTTGTGTAGCGTTCCACCGAGGCTACGCGCCCCTTGGACAACAGCTGATCACGGATGGCGAGCCAGTCGTGATCCTGCGGGTGGTAGCGAATACCGCCAATGCCCATGTTCTCGGCAAGCTGCAGATCGGTCTGGCGATCGCCAATCACGAAGGAGTTGGCAAAGTCGATGCGACCCGAGGCGAGATACGCCTTCACCAGCCCGAGGTGGGGCTTGCGGCAGCTGCAGCCGTCGGTGGGGAAGTGGGGGCAAATCAGCACCTGCTCCCACTTCACCCCTTGCGATTCGAACAGGTGCATCATCAGGTCGTGGGGCGGCTGGAAGTTCTCCAGCGGCAGGCTGGCGGTGCCCAGCCCATCCTGATTGGTCACCATCACCAGCACGTAACCGGCGGCCTGCAACTCGCGCAGCACCGGAATGACCATGGGCTCGAAGCGCAGCTTGGCGAGGCTATCCACCTGCTTGTCGGTCACCGGCTCTTCAATCAGGGTGCCGTCGCGGTCGATAAACAAAAACGGGGTCTTCATCGCTACATCCTTGTCTTACAAAGTGGGAGAGGGCAGATCACGCAATACCGCCAGCACGGCATCCATCTCGCCCTGATAGCCGATGGTGACGCGAATGCTGTTATCCAGGCTCGGCTTGCTGGAGAAATCCCGCAGTATGATGCCGGCGGCCTTCATGGCGGCAAAGACGGCGGCGCCATCCACAAAGCGCACCAGCACGAAGTTGCCCTTGTCTTCGAACACTTCATTCACGCAGGCAAGCGTTGTCAGCTCTGCCTTGAAGGTGGCTTTTTGCTTGTTGAGCTCTATCACTCGCTCCTGCATCAACTCCAGCCCCATGGGGGAGAGGGCCTGCGCCGCGATCTGGGCGATGGGCTCGGGGATGGGGTAGGGGGCGATCACCTTGGCCAGCATGGCGATCACCTCGGGGCTTGCCAGCGTAAAGCCGCAGCGGATCCCCGCCAGCGCAAAAGCCTTGGAGAGGGTGCGGGTCACCACCAGATTGGGGAGGCGGGCCAGCAGGTCTACCACGGATGCTTCCGGGCAGAACTCGATATAGGCCTCGTCCACCACCACGATGGCGCGATCCCGAGCTTTTTCCAGCAGGGCGATGAGGCCGTCGCGACCCACCAGATCCCCGGTGGGGTTGTTGGGGGAGCAGAGAAACACCAGTTTCACGTCGGACAGGCGATCGGCAATGGCGGGCCAGTCCGGTTGGCGGCTGGCGGTCAGCGGCTGCTCGACGATGCCAACGCCACAGGTCTCGGCGCTGATGGCGTACATGCCGTAGGTGGGCGGGCAGATGAGGATCTGATCTTCACCCGCTTCGCAGAAGGTGCGGATCAAGAGCTCGATGGCCTCGTCGGCGCCGCGGCTCACCAGCACCTGAGCGGGATTAACCCCGGCATAGGCGGCATAGCCGTTCACCACCTCGGTCGGTTGGCACTCGGGGTAGCGGTTGAGGCGGCTCCCCTCGATGGTAAAGGGATAGGCCTGTGGCGCCTCGTTGGCGTTGAGCCAGACGTGGCCCTTGCCGCCGATACGGCGGGCAGATTGATAAGGGGTGAGGGCCCGCACCACGCGGCGCGCCAGATTGGCAATGCTCATGACAAATCCTTCTGCTGTGCTGTTGGTTGGGGCGCGGCGGCCAGGGCGTTCAACCTGAGGGTGACGGCGTTATTGGCGGGGGCATCGAGCCCTCTTGGTGCGGTGCTTTTCATATCCGCTCCTTTTGCAGTGCATTCAATCTCAGCGTCACGGCATTTTTGTGGCCATCGAGCCCTTCGGCCTCTGCGATGCGCTCGACAATGGGGCCAAGGCCGCGAATGCCTTCGGCGCTCAGCTCCTGCACCGTGTAGCGGCGCTGATAATCGGCGAGGCCAAGGCTGGAACAGGTGCGGGCATAGCCATAGGTAGGCAAGGTGTGGTTGGTGCCGCTGGCGTAATCGCCGACCGATTCCGGCGTCCATGCTCCCAGGAAGATGGAACCGGCGTTCTCGAGCTTATCCAGCAGATCACGGGGATCGCGGGTCTGCACAATCAGGTGCTCCGGCGCGTAGGCGTTGGAGATGGCACACGCCTCGGCCAGATCGTCACAGAGGATCACCAGACTGCTACCGAGCGCCTGCGCGGCGATATCGCGGCGGCTCAATTTGGCCAGCTGGCTCTTGATTTCGCCAGCGATGGCATCGGCCAGCAGCGGCGAGGTGGTCACCAGCACCACCTGGCTGTCGGGGCCGTGCTCGGCCTGGGAGAGCAGATCTGCCGCCACGAAGGCGGGGTTGGCGCTCTCGTCGGCAATGACCAGCACCTCGGAGGGGCCGGCGGGCATATCGATGGCGGCGCCGCGCCAGTCGCGGGAAACCTGTCCCTTGGCTTCGGTCACATAGGCGTTGCCCGGGCCGAAGATCTTGTCCAACTTGGGAATGCTTTCTGTGCCGTACGCCATGGCGGCGATGGCCTGGGCGCCGCCGATGGCGAACACCTTCTCGACCCCGCAGGCGCGGGCGGCAAACAGGATCTCGTCGCTGGCCGGAGACGGTGTGCAGAGCACCACTTCACGGCAACCGGCGATGGCGGCCGGAATGGCCAGCATCATCACGGTGGAGGGGAGCGGCGCGCTGCCCCCCGGCACATAGAGGCCAACCCGACTGATGGGCTGGGTGCGCAGCTCGCACACCACCCCGAGCTGGGTTTCTACCCGTACCACTGGCTGCACTTGCGCGGCGTGGAAGGTGCGAATATTGGCAATCGCCGCTTCGATGGCGCTTTTGATGCCGTCATCCAGCCGCGCGCAGGCAGCTTCAATCTCGGCCTCGCTGACGCGCAGCTGCTCACGGGGGGCGCGCTCGAAGCGCAGGCTCAGCTCGCGCAGGGCCTCATCGCCCCGGCTGCGTACCGCTGCAATGATATCCCGCACCACGGCACCGATATCGGCCTCGTCACTCAAGGCCGGTCGCGTCAGCACGTCGGCCTGCTGGGCGGGGGAGAGGGTCTTCCAGATCAGGGTCTGCATGATGTCCCTTCCTTATTCCATCATTTTTTCGATGGGCAGCACCAGAATGGAGCTGGCACCGAGGGCCTTGAGCTGCTCCATGGTCTCCCAGAACAGGGTCTCGCTGGAGACGACGTGCAGCGCCACCTGATTGGTATCACCGGCCAGCTGCATGATGGTGGGGCGCTCGGTACCCGGTAGCAGATCAGTGATGGCATCGAGCTTGTCTTTGGGAGCGTGCAGCATGATGTACTTGCTCTCGCGGGCCTGCTGCATCCCCTGAATGCGGGGCAGCAGTTTGTCGATGAGTTTCTGTTTGGCATCGGACAAGGGGTTGGGGGCCTGTACCAGTACCGCCTTGGAGCGGTAGATCACCTCCACCTCTTTGAGGCCGTTAGCTTCCAGGGTCGCGCCGGTGGAGACCAGATCGCAGATAGCATCGGCCAGACCCGCACGGGGTGCCACTTCTACCGAGCCGCCCAGCATCACGCTTTTGAAGCCGAGACCCTTTTCGTCAAAGAAGCGCTTGAGCAGCCCAGGGTAGGAGGTGGCGATGCGCTTGCCCGCCAGACTCTGTGGCCCTGTATAGGTCACATCTTCCGGTACCGCCAGCGAGAGGCGGCAGCCACCAAAGTCCAGCTGCTTGAGGGTTTTGACCGCAAAGGGCTGACCCTGAGAGGCGCGAATAAGCTGCACCTCTTCCAGCACGTTCTCGCCGATGATGCCAAGGTCAACCACCCCTTCCATCACCAGCCCCGGGATATCGTCATCACGCACCCGCAGGATATCGATGGGCATGTTCTCGACATGGGCGATAAGGCGCTGCTCGCGCAGGTTGATCTTGAGGCCACAGCTCTTGAACAGGGCTTGGGAGTCCTGGCTCAGACGACCGGACTTTTGCATGGCAATACGCAGACGTTGTGTTTCCATTGCTCGATTTCCTTCTAGTCAAAAACGAAAAAACCCTCGGAAGTGGGTGCTTCCGAGGGTTTATGAATCTTGCGGTCCTTTTGGAAGTCACCTGTTACGTGTCTTCCAGCAGTCAACCTCCTGAAAGACTAGTCGGGATGATGATGGTGATGATGAGTCTTCAGGGTGGTGAACTTCATGTAATCAATCCTTTACAAAATAAGATGTCGTAATTGACGCCTGATTTAAACTACCTGCCTTGACAGAAAATGCAACCCGAAATTGTGATTTGATCGATTAAAGTGGCGAAAACGGTTTTCTGGCCGATAACTAGACAATAACCCCTTGCAGGAGTCGCCATCATGCCCAGCCAGGACCTGTTGTTCCCCATTTTGCCCCGGGCGCCCGCCGCGCCCGGCAGCGAAGAGATCAAGCGGGAAGTGAATCAGATCAGCAAAAAGCACCAGCTGCGCAAGACCGGCACTGACAACAGTGACTCCCAGCAGCGCCAGCAGGCGTATAACACGCCAGCCAAACGTGATCAGCATAAGGCGGAGGAGGACGATCACAAGCCGGACCCCGAACATCAGATCGATCTGTTCGTCTAGGCAGATTATCTGTCCCGCTTTTGCCCCGCTTTTGGCATAATGGCCGCTTTTGCTGCGGGACGCCCTTTTGACCATCCAGACCCTGTTCAAGCCAGATGGCCCTCTGGCCAGCCATATCGACGGTTTCAAAGCCCGCGCTCCCCAGTTGGAGATGGCCGAAGCGGTCGCGCGCGCCATCAAGAGTGGTGGCCGTCTGCTGGTTGAGGCAGGAACCGGTACCGGCAAGACCTACGCCTATCTGGTGCCTGCGCTGGAGTCCGGCAAACGGGTGGTGATCAGCACCGGCTCCAAGAACCTGCAGGAGCAACTCTTCTATCGGGATCTCCCGACCATCACAGGGGCGCTCTCCTACACCCCGCCGGTGGCCCTGCTCAAGGGTCGCAGCAACTATCTCTGCATCGAGCGGATGAACCGGCTCTTGAGCGAATCCCATCTGCAAAAGCCTGAAATCCTGAACGATCTGGTGAAGGTAAAATCCTGGTCCACCGCCACTGATAACGGCGATGTGGGGGATATTCCGGGATTGCAGGAGAACGCCGAGATCCTCGCCCACGTCACCAGCACCAACGACAACTGCCTCGGTCGCGACTGCCCCTATTACGACGACTGCCATCTGGTGGTGGCCCGACGCCGCGCCATGGATGCCCAGGTGGTGGTGATCAATCATCACCTCTTCTTCGCTGATATGGCGGTGAAAGACACCGGATTTGGCGAGTTGGTGCCAGAAGCGCAAGTCTATGTGTTTGACGAGGCGCACCAGCTGCCGGAGATCGCTACCAACTACTTCGGCAAGTCAGTGGGCAGCCGAACGATTCAGGATCTGGCGCAGGATATCCAGCTGGCCTATCGGGCCGAGGCCCACGACATGGCCCAGCTCGGCAAGGCGGCGGACCGGCTCGCTATCGCCAGTCAGGATCTGCGTCTCGCCTTCGGGGTTGATGGCGGTCGCGGCAATACCCGCGACATGTTGCGCCAGCCACTCTGGGGGCAGGCCTTGGCTCGTCTTAACGATGCCATCGGGCTTTGCTACGAGGTGCTCAAACTGGCGCTCGGGCGGGGCGAGCAGCTGGATCACGCCTTCGAGCGCATCAGTGAACTGCGCACCCGTCTTGGCGAGGTGCTGGCGGTCAATCAGACCGGATTCTCCTACTGGTATGACTGCTCACGGCTGCACTTTACCCTTAATCTGACGCCGCTCTCGGTGGCCGAGAGATTCAGTGCCGAGGTGCAAAGACCGGAAGTGGCATGGGTCTTTACCTCGGCAACCCTGACGGTGGATATGCGGTTTGATCACTTCAAGGCCGAGCTGGGGCTGGCGGGCAGCGCCGAGCTGATCCTCGACAGCCCGTTCGACTATGGCGAGCAGGCGCGGCTCTGTGTGCCCCGCTATCTGCCGGAGCCCAACGCCTTTGGTCGCGGCGAGCAGCTGGCCAATCTGATGATCCCGCTCATCAACAAGACACCGGGTGGCTGTTTCTTCCTCTGCACCAGCCATCAGGTGATGCGTCAGGTGGCCGAGGTGCTGCGCCGGGAAATTGGTCGCACCGTCTTGTTGCAGGGGGAGGACAACAAGCAGCGGCTGCTCAAGGAGTTTGTCGAGAATGGCCGTGCCGTGCTGGTGGCGACCAGCAGCTTCTGGGAGGGGATAGACGTGCGGGGGGCCGCGTTGTCGTGTGTTATCATCGACAAACTGCCGTTTGCCAGCCCCGATGATCCGCAGCTCAAGGCGCGGGTGGATGATTGTAAGCTCAAGGGGGGGGATCCCTTCGCCGAGCTGCAGTTGCCCAAGGCGGTGATTGCCCTCAAACAGGGGGTGGGGCGGCTTATTCGTGATCGCAGTGATCACGGGGTTTTGGTGATCTGTGATCCACGAATGGTCAACAAGCCTTACGGCGCCACCTTTATCAAGAGTCTGCCGGCCATCCCACGTACCCGGGAGTTGGGAACGTTGGGGAGTTTTTTCGATCGTACTGAACGTGGTGAATAAGTGTGCCGCCAGCTAACAGATTTGAACAACGGGTGAGCATATCTCGCTTGCCGGTTATGTAATTGACTGATTTTATAGAGATTGGAAAGCATGAACGAGTTGAAGATCCTGGCCGTTGATACCGCCACCGAAGCCTGCTCCGCCGCCTTGCTGGTGGGTGACAAGCTGTTCTCCCGCTGGGAGGAGGCTCCACGGGATCACACCCGAAAAATCCTGCCCATGGTTCAGGCTGTGTTAGAGGATGCCGGGATAAGTTTGAGTGACCTTGATGCCATTGCGTTCGGTCGCGGCCCGGGCTCCTTTACCGGCGTGCGGATCGGCATCAGTGTGGCGCAAGGTCTGGCGTTTGGTGCGGGTGTGCCGCTGATTGGCATCTCGACCCTGGCCGCCATGGCGCAAGGCGCCTATCGACTGGATGGCGCCGAGCAGGTGCTGACCGCCATCGATGCGCGGATGAACGAGGTCTATTTCGGCCGCTATGAGCTAATTGATGGCCGCATGCAACTGGTGGGCGACGAGGTGGTGAGCGAACCCGCGGCACTGGTTGACGCCCGTGGCAAGCAGGCGGGCCCTGTGACCTGCGTCGGCACCGGTTTTGAAACCTATGGCGAAACCCTGAGTGGTCTGGCCGATGAGCTGGCGGTGAGCCAGGTACGCTTCCCGGCGGCAGAAGACATGTTGCCGCTGGCCCGCGCGGCCTGGTTGGCTGGGGAGGCGGTAGCGGTTGAGAAGGCAACCCCCGTCTATTTGCGTGACAAGGTGACCTGGAAAAAACTGCCGGGTCGCGAATAAGGGCAGGAGCACTGACGTCATGTCGCTCTTGCCGCTCATCAGCTGCAACACAAGCGGGTGGCCCGACGGGCCACGCTGGCAACAGGAGAGTGACATGATGCGTAATACCAGAAGCGACATGCTGAAACGCGGGATGGTGGTCGGGGCGCTGGCTCTTCTGCTCGGGGCCTGCAGCTCGGTCCCCAAGGAGCTGGCCTATGAGCCTGAAAACCAGCTGGTGGCCTATCAGCCCGCCCTTGGCGGGATGGAGGGCAAACCGGCCCGCTGGAGCGGCGTTATCTCGGCGGTTCACAACAAGGCGGATCAGAGCGTGATTGAAGTGGTCTATCTGCCGCTTAAATCCAACGGTGTGCCGGAGCAGACCGAACAGAGCCCGGGCCGTTTTCTGGCCATCATGAAGGGCTTTGTCGATCCGACCCTCTACGCCAAGGGGCGTAGCCTGACGGTGCTTGGCACCATAGGCAAACCAGTTGATAGCCAGATTGGCGAGCACAAGTACCGCTTCTCGGTGCTCAATGTGACGGGCAGCAAGCTGTGGCCGCCAGTCAAGGAGGTGGAGGTGCGCTATATGGACCCCTACTTCTATGACCCCTTCTATGATCCCTTCTGGCCGAGACGGCCGCTGCGTCGCTAAGGCTTGCCATGATCAACAGCATCAAAAGCACTCTGCACGAACGTCTGCTCACCTTGGCAGATGGTCGGCAGGTGGCCCTGCTTGAGAATCAACTCGCGGATCAGGCTCAGCAGGGCAAACCCCTGCTGATTGCCCTGCACGGCTGGCTCGACAACAGTGCCAGCTTCTTGCCGCTGGCGCCGCATCTGGGGGATTTTCACCTCATCTGTGTCGATCTGCCGGGGCACGGTCACTCCGATCACAAAACCACCCCTTATGTCTTTGTCGACTGGCTGGACGATCTCTACCAGATCGTGCAGGCGGCAGGGTGGTCGCGCTTCACTCTGCTCGGTCACTCCCTCGGGGCGTTGATCGCCTCGGCCTATGCCGGAGTCTTTCCCGAACAGGTGGAGCGGCTGATCATGCTGGAGGGGCTGGGGCCGCTGAGCCAGCCCGATGAGGAGGTTCCTGCCCAGCTGCGACGTGCGATTTTAAACCGCAGTCGCACCCGGGAGCGCAGTGCCAACGGCTTTGCCTCCATCGATGAAGCTGTCGCCGCCCGTCGCAAAGTGGCGGATATCACGCCGCAGTCGGCGCGCCTTATCTGTGAGCGGCAGCTTGAAGAGCGGGCAGGGCGCTGGTACTGGCGCAGCGACCCCCGTTTGCGGGATCTTTCACCCCTGAGAATGAGCGAAGGACAAGCTCGTGCGCTAATGGCGGCTATCTGTTGTCCTGTGCTGTTGATTCAGGGGGAGCAGGGCTTTGCTGCACTGGAAGCTCAATGGCAGGCCCGTCAGGATGCCTTCCAGCAGATCGAGCGGGTCATATTGGGTGGAAACCACCATTTTCATATGGAAAATTCGGTTGATACGGCCGTTTGTATCGTAAAATTTTGTCAAGTTCGGTAGAATCGCCAGCTTTCAATAATTCCAGGTTTGTTTTCTCTCTCACATTTTTCTGTTGTTAATTTGCTGTTAATCGATGTTGCGCTGTGTAAATATGAACGGCATTAGAGCATCAACTTAAAACAACCGATTAAAATGGATGTGAACCGGGACGGAGGCAACACAGTGAGCGCACAGGTGCTAGTTATGCAGGAGAAGTTCGTGGAAAAAGTCTGGCTGAAACGTTATCCGGAAGGGGTCCCCGCCGAGATCAATCCAGACCAATACAGCTCCCTGGTCGAGATGTTCGAATCCTCGGTGACCCAGTTTGCCGATCAGCCCGCCTTCGTCAACATGGGCCAAACCATCACCTACCGCCGGCTGGAAGAGCAGTCCCGCGCCTTTGCTGCCTACCTGCAAAACGAGCTGAAGCTGGAGAAGGGTGATCGGGTCGCGGTGATGATGCCTAACCTGCTGCAATACCCCATCGCCGTGTTCGGCATCCTGCGCGCCGGCATGATCGTGGTCAACGTCAACCCGCTCTATACCCCGCGCGAGCTGGAGCATCAGCTCAAAGATTCCGGTGCCAAAGCCATCGTCATCGTCTCCAACTTCGCCCATACCCTGGAAAAGGTGGTCTACGACACCCCGATCAAGCACGTTATCCTGACCCGGATGGGGGACAATCTGGGGCTGGCTAAGGGCACTCTGGTCAACTTCGTGGTCAAGTACGTCAAGAAGCTGGTGCCGAAATACAATCTGCCCCACGCCACCACCATGCGTCAGGCCCTCTCCAAGGGGCGTTTCCTGCAGTACATCAAGCCGGAGATCACCAACGATGATCTCGCCTTCCTGCAGTACACCGGTGGCACCACCGGCCTCTCCAAAGGGGCCATGCTGACTCATCGCAACATGATTGCCAACGTTGAACAGTGCCTCGGCGTCTACGGCCCCATGCTGGAGCGCGGCAAGGAGTTCGTGGTCACCGCGCTGCCGCTCTACCACGTCTTTGCCCTGACCGTGAACTGCCTGCTCTTTATGCGTATCGGCGGTTACAACCTGCTGATCAGCAACCCGCGCGACATCCCGGGTTTTGTAAAAGAGATCAAGAAGTACCCCTTTACCTGCATTACCGGGGTCAACACCCTGTTCAATGCGCTGGTCAACAATGAAGAGTTTCAGGGGATCGCCTTTGACAAGCTCAAGCTGACCATCGGTGGCGGCATGGCGGTGCTGCGCGCGGTTGCGGAGAAGTGGAAGACACTGACCGACACCCCGCTGCTGGAAGGCTATGGCCTGACTGAGTGTTCGCCACTGGTGAGTGTCTGCCCCTACGATCTGACCGACTACAACGGCTCCATCGGTTTGCCGGTCTGTTCTACCGAGATCCGTCTGGTGGATGACAACGGTCAGGTGATCCACGCCCTCGGCACCCCGGGCGAAATGCAGGTTCGCGGCCCGCAGGTGATGGTGGGCTACTGGCAGCGCCCCGAGGCGACCGCCGAAGTGATGCAGGATGGCTGGCTCTGTACCGGTGACATCGCCGTGTGCGACGAGCAGGGCTTCTTCAAGATCGTTGACCGCAAGAAGGACATGATCCTGGTCTCCGGTTTCAACGTCTATCCGAACGAGATCGAAGATGTTGTTGCCCTGCACCCGAAAGTGCTGGAAGTGGCCGCCGTCGGTGTGCCGCACAAGGTCTCCGGTGAGCTGGTGAAGATCTTTGTGGTCAAGAAAGATGCAAAATTGCAGGAGGACGAGATTATTGCCCACTGCCGCAAACATCTGACTGCCTATAAGGTGCCGAAACTGGTAGAATTTCGTGACGAACTTCCCAAGACCAATGTGGGCAAGATCCTGCGCCGCGTACTGCGCGACGAGGAGATTGCCAAGCAATAACCGGACTGCGGCTGCAGAAGCCTCTGCAAACCAGCACCGTCGTTATGCAAAACCGTGGGTCATCCCACGGTTTTTTCTTTTTGGCCCTGATCAACCGCGCAGGCACAGATGCACTATCAACTTATCACTCAGCAAGACGAACTTGAGCAGTATCTCGCTTCTCTGGCCGACGTTCCCCTGGCTATCGATACTGAATTCGTTCGCACCCGTACCTACTACCCCCAGCTTGGCCTGTTCCAGATCTATGACGGCGAGCATCTGGCGCTGCTGGATCCGCTGACGCTGGATCTCTCAGCCCTCTGGCAGCGACTGGGCAGGGAAGGGCAGATCGCCATCCTGCACGCCTCTGGCGAAGATCTGGAGCTGATCCAGCATCAGGCCGGCCACCTGCCCAATCAGATGCACGATACCCAGCTGGCTACCGCCTTTCTCGGTTACGGCGTCTCGGTCGGTTTTGGTGCGCTGGTGAATGAATTCCTCGGGGTTGAGCTGGAAAAAGATCAGGCGCGCACCGACTGGCTGGCCCGCCCGCTTACACCACGTCAGCTCGAATACGCGGCAGCGGATGTCTTCTACCTGATGCCGCTCTACGAGAAGGTGATGGCCAAACTGCGAGAAAGCGGCAAGTTTGCCTGGTTCGAGCAGGAGTGTCAGAACCACTCTGCCCGCAAGACCCAGGGTAGCGATCCCCGTCAGGCTTATCTTGACATCGTCAACGCCTGGCAACTGGGTCGCCGCGAGCTCGCCATTCTGCGCGAGCTGGCCGCGTGGCGCCAGCAAGAGGCGGTACGCCGCGATCTGGCCCTCAACTTTGTGGTCAAAGAGCTGCACCTGTTCAAGGTGGCGGAGCGCCGTCCGACCTCCATGCGGGATCTCAACGAGTTGGGTCTCTCGCCCATCGAGATCAAGATCCACGGCAAGCGGATGCTCGATATCGTCGCCAAGGCGCAGCAGAGCGATCCTGACAGCTGGCCCGAGCCCATTCGCCGGCTGGTGGACTTTCCCCAGTACAAGGCCGAGCTCAAGCGCATCAAGGGCATGGTGGAAGAGAAGGCCAAGGCGAGCAATATTCCGCCCGAGCTGATCGCCAGCAAGAAGACCATTCACCAGTACTTCACCTGGAGCTGGCGGATGAACGACGAAGAGCGGGCCCGCAGCGACAAGCCGATGCTGCTGCAAGGGTGGCGTCATGAGCTGGTAGGGCATCTGCTGGCACAATAAGCCACCAGACGGTTGCACCTATAAATCAATCCTCACCCTCGGGTGGGGATTTTTATTGGGCGAGAAAAACAAACAGGCATGCTGAACTGGAGAACGCAGAGGGGACATGGCTGGCCGGATGGCAGGAGTCGAGAATGAAAAAGAGAGCAGAGAAGAAAAGGCAGCGGAACACCGCTGCCTTTTTTGATCACCAGATAGGCTGGGTCAGATAGGGGTTGCTCGCCTTCTCGCGGCCGAAGGTGGAGCTTGGGCCGTGGCCCGGGATAAAGACGACTTCGTCGCCCAGCGGCAGCAGGGTCTCGGTGATCGACTTGATCAGGGTAGCGTGATCGCCACGGGGGAAGTCGGTGCGGCCGATGCTGCCGGCAAACAGCACGTCGCCAACCCAGGCGAGTTTTTCGGCTTGGGAGAGCAGCACGATATGCCCCGGGGTGTGGCCGGGGCAGAAGTAGACATCCAGCTCGCACTGGCCAAGCTGCACCTTGTCACCCTGCTCCAGCCAGCGATCCGGCGTGAAGGCGGGGGTATGGGCGAAGCCGAACATCTGGCTCTGCTGGGGCAGCATGTCGAGCCAGAAGGCGTCCTCCTTGTGGGGGCCAGTAATGGCGACGCCAGTTTTTTCCCGCAGCTCGGCCGCGGCACCCACATGATCCAGATGACCGTGGGTCAGCAGGATGTGGGTCAGGGTCAGGCCGCGTTTGGCTATGACCGCCAGCAGCTTGTCCGCTTCGCCGCCCGGGTCGATCAGGGCCGCCTGATGAGTCTCGTCACACCAGATGAGGGAGCAGTTCTGGGCGAACTGGGTGACCGGGATCACCTCGAATTTCAACATAGAGTTCCTCTCTTGGGATGGGTCAGCCGCGCAGCGCGTTGGCATGCTGCTCGGCGAAATAGTCGAGGCAGGCCTGCTTGTCACCGCGAAACACGATGCGCTCCTGCTTGTTGCCAAGCTGATAGAGATACATGGGGTCGTAGTAGCGGGTTAGCAGCAAGGTGATCCAGGCCAGATGCAGCGCGGTATCGCCGCTCTTTTCCTGCTCGGTGAGGGCGGTCTGCATCAGGGCATCCAGCTCGCGGTGGGCCTGATCGCCAAGACGGCGCTTGAGGCGGGCCAGCGCATCGGTGAGGTAGGCAGCAAACAGCGGCCAACCGGCTTCCTGGCCATACATGGCTTGATAGCGCAGCCAGAGATCGTGCACGTAATCTTCGCGGATCTGCTCGGCCCGATCGATTTGCGGCACATCCACCACCACCAGCGGTGCCTGACTCATGGACTCATGGAGGGAGAGGGGCAGGCAGCAGCGGCCGATCAGCCGGCTCTCATCCTCGACCACGAAGGCGTGTTCGCCCTGATGGCGGCGCTTGAGCAGTTCGATGGCGAGGTTGTTTTCAAAGTTGATGTTGCTGGGCTGGCCGCCGGGCAGCTGACCAAAAGAGGAGCCCCTGTGATGGGCATGCCCCTCAAGATCTACCGCTTGGGACACCTGATCGAGCATGTGGGTCTTGCCAGATCCGGTCATGCCGGTCAGCACAGTCCAGTGGCACTCGACAGAGGCCTTGTCCTGGGTGTCGATCAGAAAACGGCGCAGCTCCTTGTAGCCACCGGCGACGCGGGGGCGAGTCACCCCCGCTTCAGCCAGCCACTGTTGTACGGTTTGCGAGCGCAGGCCGCCGCGAAAGCAGTAGAGCACTGCATCGGGCTGCTGGCGCAACTGCGCCAGCCAGCCTTCGAGTCGCTCGGCACGTACTGCTCCCCCCACCAGCTTGTGTCCAAGCTCAATGGCGGCGGCCTGACCCTGCTTCTTGAAGCAGGTCCCCACCTGGGCGCGCTCATCGTCTGTCATCAAGGGCAGATTGGTCGAGCAGGGGAAGGCCCCCTCCTTGAACTCGATGGGTGCGCGCACATCAATCAACGGCACATCGCCTAAAAAAATCTGGGCGTAGTCCGTGGCCAGTGGCAATTCACTCATTGGACAATCTCGATAAAGCGGGAGCCCTCAAGGGGCTTGATCTGGCCGATGGGCGAGAGCGCAAGGCCAGCTTCGCACGCGATGGCGAGCAGCTCGGCTTCGCTCTCTTTACTCACTGCGACCAGCAGGCCGCCGCTGGTTTGCGGATCACACATAATGTTGCGGGTGCGATCGTCCATGGCATCGAGCTTGTGGCCGTAGGAGTCGTGGTTGCGCAGGGTACCACCCGGTACGCAACCCTCGGCGAGGTAGTAATCCACCTCGTCCAGCAGTGGCAGCGCCTTGAAGTCGAGGCGGGCGCTGACGCCAGAGCCTTCACACATCTCCAGCAGGTGACCGGCCAGACCAAAGCCGGTGACGTCGGTCATGGCGTGGACACCCGGCAGCTCGGCAAAACGCTGACCGATCTTGTTGAGGGTGCACATGGCGTTGGGAGCTAGCTGCTCGTGTTCAGGCTTGAGCTTGCCCTTCTTCTGGGCGGTGGTGAGGATGCCGATACCGATAGGCTTGGTCAGATAGAGGGTGTCACCCACCTTGGCGGTGTCGTTCTGTTTGATGGCATCCAGAGGCACGATACCGGTGACCGCAAGGCCGAAGATGGGCTCGGGGGCATCGATACTGTGACCACCTGCGAGCGAGATACCCGCTTCATGGCACACCTGACGGCCGCCATCGATCACCTGCTGGGCTACTTCCGGCGCCAGGGTATTGATGGGCCAGCCGAGGATGGCGATGGCAACGATAGGCTTGCCGCCCATGGCGTAGATATCGCTGATGGCATTGGTGGCGGCGATGCGGCCAAAGGTGAAGGGGTCATCGACGATGGGCATGAAGAAGTCGGTGGTGGAGACAATGCCCTGACCGTTGCCGATATCGACCACGGCCGCGTCATCCTTGCTGCTGTTGCCAACGATCAGGGTCGGGTCGTTGAAGCCCGGGATCTGGCTCTTGAGGATGGTGTCGAGTACCTTGGGAGAGATTTTGCAGCCGCAGCCAGCGCCGTGGCTGTATTGGGTCAGACGAATGGAAGACATACTTACCCCTTTTATTTGCAAACAGAGCAGAGGCTCTGTGGAGCCGTCTTGGTCAATGGGCGGCCTTGTAGATTGGAAGACAAGAAGCCGCAAATATGGGTGGCCTCGGTGCCAACAGGGGCAGCGATGACTGGCAGTCATGGAGAACCGCCAGGCCGGACGGGGAAGAAAAGGGCGACAAGGTGCGCCAGCGCAGCCCCGCCAAGGGCCACAGGACGGGGCATTATGCCACATTTGCCCCTTGGGGTTCGAACAGGAATTCACATAAAAGAATTTACATTGCTTTTGCTCATCTTTTATCTATCGCTTCACCCACAAGCTTGTTGCGATAAAGTTAATGTGAATGAGGGGAGCTAATGTGTGAGGAAATTTTTCTTGAGTTACCCTACGTTTTCATTTTTTGTTACTTTAACAAGTAATGAAAGGGTTGTAATATTGATAATAATAAAACTATTACATGAAATTTTTGAGGTTAAAGTGACTAAAAATAAAGAATTGGATGCTAAACCAGTAGACATTAAGTTTGTTACTTTACATGATCTAATTAAAGGCAGTGATAGTTTTCGTGTTAAAGAGAGGGAGGAACCGTTGAAAATAACCTCTACTATTGAGAGGTTGGTTGGTCAGATATTAGATGAGTATAAAAAACGCTCTGGTAAGTCACATGGTCATTTTGAAGATAATGAGGATGAATATCCAATACAAAGATACTTGAAGCAATACTATGTGACTACCACCTTATCGTTTCAGGAAACAACTAGACAAATGATGTATAACTTATGTCATCATGTCAAAGGAACTGCTTCGACTGGTGGGCATGTTTTTTTTGCTCATATCAACAGAAGTGGCAATGACTACTTTATTGTCGCAATCATCACTGATGAGCTGGGTGCTGCGATAACAAATAATATGGAGGTTACAGATAATACATACCTTGATATTAAAGGTTTTCGTGTTGCTGGCAGAATTGATTTGTCAAGTTGGAATAGTGGTGGCTCACAATAGGCCGTGGGCAAAGAGTCGTTTCAGATTACTTTCAGAATTTTTTAGGTTGCAATAGTCGAGTTGCGGCAGCAGTAGCAACTAACGTGCTAATTGATGCAATAGAATCTTTTGTTGGAGATTTGGGTTTATCTCCAGAAGGTAAAAATGTGTTCATGAATAGAGCAAAAGATATTGGATTTAGAATGTCAAAAGACGATGTTCCTTTTGATGCCCAAGTCTTTGCAAATGAGCTTTATCCTGAAGATCCTCAGTATCTGTTGTCAGTGTTGTGTGACCCTGACTTAAAGCTAAGTGATGGTTTTATTCCTGATGCAAGATCTTTGAGGCGTTTAGTTACGTTTTATGGCAAGACTCCCTCTTGGAAGTTAGAGTTCAATAGGAGTGCGCTCACCCATGGCCTTATAAGATTCAATGACGATGAAACGCTAACAATCACAAACTTACCTGCAGAATTAAGAGATAAGCTTCGCGCAGAAACAGAAGTTGATGATGATGAGTAAAGTAACATTTCAACAACTTAAAGAAGTTTATAAAGCTCTATCATTCGATAGTGATGGCGCTAGTGGCTCTCTTTTTATTGAGTCGGAAGCTTTAAAAGCTTCCATTAAAAATCTTCTTCTAAGTGAAGATAATGTAAACGATTCTGGTTTAAATACAAAGCATCCTATAGATATTGACGAAATAAAAATAGGTGACTCAATTGAGTTGACTATATCGCCTCCAAGAATTGGGTTAGGGGTTCTTGCTCATAATATTGATATATTATTAGGAGTCACCAAGGCTAGGATAAAAGAACCGAGACAGTATTATATTGTGTCAGAGGATTACTATAGTGGTGATGAAAATCCTCCAGATAATATATTGGTGTATAGGTCAGTTCTGGGTTTAATTGAGCTTTTGAAAGAGTCCGCATTGTATTTAGACCAAGATAAATCTGAACTGCTCTTTTTATATGAAGGCAAGTTCTCTATACCTATACATTACTCCCAGTCTGATTTATTAGGTTTGGATTTGTTTTATCTTGATAAAATAAAAGAAAGCTTTACCCATGACTTGCACCGAGAACAAAAACTTGCAATATTTTCTACCTGTATCATAGAGATGACTAAGGGTGTTGATCTTCTGGAACGATTCAATTATATGTTATCTCACCTTGGAGACTTATATAATAAATTATCAGAAGGGTATTCCATTTTTAGTTCTGATTTTTCCTATAAAAAATACGTGATGAGATAGATGCAGCTAAAGTAGACTTTACTCAGAAAATACATAAAGCACTAACCGATATTCAAAATCAAGTTTTAGGTATACCTATAGCAACAGTTATATCTACAACACAGATGAAGTCATCTCAGTCCTTCGTTGAGTATAATTTTATTATCAATACATCTATTCTTATAGGTAGCTTTATTTTTGCAATAATGGTTTGGTTTCTTGTTCGGAATCAAATAATGACTCTAAATGTCTTAAAAAAAGATGTGGAAAATCAACGCAAAGCAGTGGACATGAAATTCAAATCATTATCTAGTAAATTTAATTTAGATTTTGATGAAATAGACGAACGTCTTTTTTCTCAGATTAGAGTTATGTCAATAATTAAGTTTTTCATAATCATCGGTATGATATTTACTATTGTAAGTTATTTCTATCTCATACCAAGCTTAAGTGAGCCCCCTCCAATCAATAATTATATTTCCATACCATATGCAACTTAATAATAAGGTTGTTTATATATGACAATTAGCTACTTCGCTAATAAAAAAGTGACTGTTTTACAGTTTGCGGAGTTGTTGGCGCAGACCTCGTTGGGGGCAAGACGGCCGCTGGACCATCCGGCCATCCTGCAGGGCATGCTGGATAACGCCAATTTGCTGGTCACCGCCTGGCAGGGCGAGACCTTGGTCGGTGTGGCCCGTTCAGTGACCGATTTTCATTTTTGCTGCTACCTCTCTGATCTGGCGGTGGCCGAGTCGGTGCAGGGGCAGGGGATTGGCAAAGCCCTTATTCGCGAGACGTTTTTGCAATTGCAGCCCGGCTGCAAGCTGATCCTGCTGGCCGCGCCGCAGGCGGTGGCGTACTACCCCAAGCTCGGATTTAGCCAGCACCCGAGCGCCTGGGTGATGAGCAGTCTGGATGAACTGGTACTGGATGAGTTGGCATAAAACCGTCAACTCATCCAGGCAGGGCGAGATTAACTTATCCGGCCCGCTCCAGCGCCGGTTGCCGTGACTTGCCCCAGCGGCGCAGGCGGCGTTGCAGTGGTCGCTCCAGCAGGTTGTAGCTCAGCGCCGAGAGCCCGATCAGCACCGCCAGCATCAGCAAGGTGGCCACTACCCCCAACAGCGGGTTGGTCTGGCCATACCACCACTCGGTGAGCCCCGGCGCCAGATAGTGGATGAGCTCGCAGCCGGTGAGCAGTACCAGCGCATGGAGCAGGTAGATGGAGTAGGAGAGATCCCCCAGCCAGTTGGTGAAGCGGTTATCCAAAAGGCGCAGCAGCGGGCTTTGGCGATCGCCCTGGCAGGCGGCAATCCAGATCAGCAGCACGTAGGAGCCGATCAGCAGCAGTGTCAGCTGTGGCGTCATGGTGAACTGCATCAGCGCGAAGGGCAGCACAAAGGCGATCAAGAGCGGCAGATCCCGCTTCATCATGGGGAAGTTTTTCGCAGCCTTGACCCTCGGCAGCAGCCAGAGGCCGAGCACAAATTCACTCACCCCGCGCCCCACCGCCAGCGCGCCGCTGGTGACATCCAGGGTGCCGCGACTGTGCACGATAAAGGCCAGCACCGTCAGTGCCAGCAGGGGGGCGAGATGGCTCCAGCGACTGCGGGTCACCGCCAGCGGAATCAGCAGCGGGAACAGCAGGTAACTGATCCACTCCACGCTGAGGGACCAGGCGGCGAAGTTCCAGGTCAGCCCGTGATCGGTCACCACCTGCAGCAGCAGGAAGGCGCTCGGCAGTGCCTCGGCCGGGGTGAAGGGGGAACCGAAGGGGGGCATCCCTTCCCACTCCCACATCTTGAACAAGGGGCCTGCATAGAAGCCCACCCCGTGCTGCGCTTTGTAAAGCTCCCAGCCGACCAGCAGCAGCAGGGTTACCAGGTAGAGGGGGTAGACGCGGGTCAGCCGCAACCAGAGAAAGCGGCCATAGCCTACGGTGCGTGGCGTGCGGGTGAAGGCCTCGCCATAGACATGGGCCAGTACCACGCCGCTCAAAATAAAGAACAGGTCGACCCAGAGGTAGCCATTCTCGATGAGCTGGGAGTGGCCTGCGATCGACTCCATCCACTGGGGAAAGAGCAGCAAGCGGGCATGGAACAGCACCACCATCAGGGCAGCGATACCCCGCAGCGGCGTTAACAGCGGCAATGATTGATTCATAACGGGATCCCTTGTGATGTTCAGCTTGGCCTGACATCGATTTTTGTTGTTGTACCGTCCATCAATCCTGATGGGACGGTTGCCTAGGCTTGGCTGCCGCAGGCGGGATCACACTACGGAAAAGAGAGCCATACGGGTGTGATTTAAATCATGAATGTGCAGTTATTGTGCAAAAAAATTTAAACAGATAAAACATGGATGCTGGCAGGGAAAGAGGGGGAGAGAGAACACCCATAAAGCAGAGAGGGGCGCGTCATCGGGGCGAGCGTCAGGCTCAGGCCTATAGGGCGCGACGCAAAACAATCAGGCCCGCAAGGGGCCTGATTGATCACAAGGGGAGGGTGGTTGCCGATCAGCGGGCGCGTACCACCAGGCCCTTGAGGTAGAAGCCTTCCGGATAGGCGGTACCGATGGGGTGATCGGAGGCCTGGGAGAGCAGCTCCAGGATCTGGGCATCGCGACCGGCATCGAGCGCTGCATCGGCGACGATCTTCTGGAACAGGCTCTGTTCCATCAGGCCGGAGCAGGAGTAGGTCAACAGCACGCCACCCGGCGCCAGCAGCTGGAACGCCAACATGTTGATGTCCTTGTAGCCACGGCAGGCACCCAGCAGCTGGGCCTTGCTCTCGGCGAACTTGGGTGGATCCAGCACGATGACATCGAACTTCTCGCCCTTCTCGCGATATTCCCGCAGCAGCTTGAACACGTCGTGACGGACAAACTGGGTGTTGCTGGTATCCAGCCCGTTCAGCTCGGCATTCTGGCGGGCAATATCCAGCGCATTCTGGGAGAGATCGACGTTGACCACTTCCTTGGCGCCGCCCTTGAGGGCATAGACGCCAAAACCACCGGTGTAGCAGAAGCAGTTAAGCACCCGCTTGCCTTCGGTGTACTTGGCGGCAGCCTGACGGTTGTCCCGCTGATCCAGATAGAAACCGGTTTTGTGGCCGTTGCGAATATCCACCAGGATCTTGACGCCGCCATTCTCCTCGATGACGACCGGCTCGTTCGGGGTCTCGCCATAGATAACGCCGGTGCGCTCTTTCAGCCCTTCCTTCTTGCGTACCGCCACGTCGGAGCGCTCATAGATGCTGCATTCTGGGTAGAGGGTACGCAGTGCTTGCGTTATCAGCTCACGCTGGAACTCGGCACCGGCAGAGAGGATCTGGCACACCAGAAAATCGGCATAACGGTCGATGGTCAGACCCGGCAGGCCGTCGGATTCGGCGGCGCAGAGGCGATAGCCGGTGAGGCCCTGACGCTTGATCAGCGGATCGCGAGACTCCTGCGCATATTTGAGACGACGAATAAAGAAGTCGAGATCGACGGTTTCATCCTTGTCGAAGGTCCAGACCCGGGCACGGATCTGGGAGCTGCCTGACCAGGCGCCACGGGCGAGCCACTTGCCATCGTTGGCATAGATCTCGACGGTATCGCCGTCAATGGGGTTGCCCTGAACCCGCTCAATCCCCTTGGAGAAGATCCAGGGGTGGCGACGCAGCAGGGATTTTTCGCGGCCTTTGACGAGATAGATGGAAGCGCTCATGGATGTTTGCCGATGGTAGAAAGAAAAGGGGCCACATTCTATGTGGCCCGCAGGTAAAACTCAAACAACCCTGTGTAATGGATGGGGCTGCCCTGATCTGACACCTCATACGGTCAGAGCTTAATCCCCTTGAGTGCCCGGGTCAGCTCGCTGGCGGTGGCTTTCAGCCCCTGCGTGCCAGCCACCGAGGCGCTTGCAGACTCCTCCACCTGCGCCGCCTCATGGCGCACTTGATCGAGATTGTGGGTGATCTCGGCGGCCACCGAGCTCTGCTCCTCGCTGGAAGTGGCGATCTGGGTACTCATCTCCAACACCGCATCGCTGTGGTTGCTCAGCTTCTCGATATCGAGCCCCACCTCGCTGATGAGTTGCTGGCTGCTGGCGGCGCGACCCACGGTTTTCTCCATGATGTCGTTCAGGGCGCCGGTGCCGGCTTGCAGCTCTTCGATCATCTTCTGGATTTCGACCGTTGCCTGCTGGGTACGGCTGGCGAGGGTACGCACCTCATCCGCTACCACTGCAAAGCCGCGACCCTGCTCACCGGCCCGTGCCGCTTCGATGGCGGCGTTAAGGGCCAGCAAGTTGGTCTGCTGGGAGATGGCGTTGATGACGTTGACCACCTCGTTGATCCGGTTGGCGTTGTGGGTCAGACGCTCGACCGCGCCGGAGGCGTTGCCAATCTCGTCGGCCAGGGTACGGATCGCCTCTATGGTACGGGCTACCCGGTGGGCACCATTGGCCGCCTCTTCGCTCGACTGGCGGGTCTGCTGCAGGGTGTCGTTGGCATTGCGTGCTACTTCGTGGATCGCTGCCGACATCTGTTCCATGGCGGTGGCCAGTGAATCCATGTGCTGGCGCTGGGAACGCGCCATGCTCTCGCCTTCGCGGGCATGGTCACGAAACTCGTCGGCGGCCATGGTCAGCGCTTCGGCAGACTCCTCCACCAGTTTGACGATCTGGTGCTGGCGGTCGGTAAATCGGTCAATGCTGCCCGCCAGGGTGGAGAACTCGTCCCGCACCGGGAAGAAGTTGAGACGGAAGGTGAGATCCCCGTCCGCCACGGTTTGCAGCGCCTTGTTGGTGGAGTAGAGCGCACCGGAGACAAAGGTCATCATGTAGTGGATCACCAGCGCCATCAGGGCGGCCAGCGCGCCGATCAGGAGCAGGGTCGAGCCCTGACCCTCCCACATGGAGAGGTTGCTCGTGTCGAGATCACCGGTGACGTAGCCCGCCTGACCCGCTGGTGCGGTAAAGAGGTAGTGCTCCCCTTGCTGCTGCAACCCGCTGCTGCCTTGCCGGGTCAGGCGCAGATCAGCAGGCAATACCAGAGTGGGCTGCTGGCTGACCAGCTGCGCCGTGGTTTCGACCTGTTGCTGCAACTGCGCTACCCGCAGGGAGATCTCCTGCTGATGGCTGGCCGCCAGCATATACCAGCTGAGAAAGGCGATGATGAAGAGAGGTAACCAGAACGCGATATGGAATTTTTCACTGATGGTGAGGTGAATGAGATAGCGGTCAACCCACCGGAATTTAACTTCTTTCATAATGGAGCTGCATCCTGCAGAGATAGAGTGTCGGGCACATTATCGTCTCGGGAAATTTTTTCTTAAGCGGAAGGTGTGAGAAATGGGAGAGCAATCGTTTGTCATTCGGGTGTGGGGGCAGGTGCAGGGGGTGGGATTTCGCTATTTCACCCGTGAGCGGGCGCTGCAACTGGGTTTGCGGGGCCATGCCTACAACCTGGAGGATGGCTCGGTGGAGATCCTCATCAGCGGCCCTGCGCAGGGTGTGCAGATGATGCTGGGTTGGTTGGAGCATGGCCCGCGCACCGCTCGGGTGACCCGGATGGAGTATGGAGAGGCGCTGCCGCCCACCGGTCAGGGCTTTCACACCAACTGAAGGTGCGGGGACGAGATGGACGCTGACAAGGAAGGTCTGTTGCTGACTCAGGCAACAAGCTGGGTCGCCCGTTATCAGGAGGCGGCGCGGGCGGTGCGCGAAGAGGCCAGTGAACCGGCCGTGCATGGCTACCGTATCGCAGCGCGCCGCTTGCTGGCGCTGCTCGCCCTGTGGCGGCCACTCACCTATCATCCCGAGCTGGAGCGGCGTCTGCTGCGCTCGGTCGGGCGGCTTTCGGCGCTGCGGGATGCGCAGGTCTACGCCGAGCGTTTTGGCAAGCCGCCTGCCAGCACGGGCAATACTCACAAATCTGCCTGTCGCGTACCCCTGTTGTCACGGCGACTGGCCCGCTGGCTCGCGGCGGTGGTGCAGGTGCAGAATACGCGGGCATTGGCGTTCCTCTATCAGCAGCATCTGGCCCTGTGCCTTGATGAGGCGCAGAGCGCTCTCGATGAACCTATTCCCTGCGTTGGGAAATCTGCCAGCTCCCGTCAGCAACAGTTGCGCCGCTGGCATCGACTGCGCCTCGAGATCAAGCAGGCCCGTTATGGCGTGGAACTGTTGCTGGATCTGGGGAGTGGGGATCCCGGTTGGTTGAGCACTCTGACTCACTGGCAGGAGCGACTCGGCCAGTTGCAGGATTGGCGTCAATGGCGGCGGGCGTTGCGAGCAGAGAAGGGACGCACCCACAAGCAGACGAAACTGCGGCCGCAGTTGAAGGGAAAGATCACCGCCCGATTGCGTCAACTGGACTGCCAGCAGGCGGAGCTGGTGGCGCTCAAACTGGCGATGCAGGCAGGCCACAACATGAATGACATGCCAAGTCGGGTGATCAGGTATTCAGAACAAAATATATCGCCCGCCAAGTCAAGCGGTGGATAGCCCCGAGACCGCAATCTGCGGCAGCTATCCACGACCAGCATCTACAAAAATTCTCCAAGCCACAAATGCGAGACATAAAAAGAGAGGCCGTTTGGCCTCTCTTCTCTATCTGGCTGTGGTCGCAGTCAGCGATACGCTTACTTGACGCGCATGCCAGGCTGGGCACCTTCTTGCGGCTCCAGGATCCAGAGGTCCTTGCCGCCAGGGCCTGCGGCCAGCACCATGCCTTCGGACATGCCGAAACGCATTTTGCGTGGCGCCAGGTTGGCCACCATCACGGTCAGCTTGCCTTCCAGATCTTCCGGGTTGTAGGCGGACTTGATGCCGGCAAACACCTGACGGGTTTCGCCGCCAATATCCAGTTGCAGCTTGAGCAGCTTCTCAGCTTCCGGTACCGCTTCGGCCTTCTTGATTAGCGCGACGCGCAGGTCAATCTTGGCAAAGTCGTCATAGCTGATGGTCTCGCTGATGGGATCGTCTGCCAACGGGCCGGTCACTTTCGGTGCCTGCTCCTTGGCCAAATCTTCCTTGGATGCCTCGATCATGGCTTCAATTTTGGCCGGCTCAATGCGGGAGAAGAGGGCCTTGAACGGTGCAACGGTGTGATCGACCAGCGGCATCTCGATGCCATCCCAGCTGAGGGTTTCGGCCAGGAAGGCTTCGGCACGTTCGGCCAGCAGCGGCATCACCGGCTTGAGGTAAGCCATCAGCACGCGGAACAGGTTGATACCGACGGAGCAGACTTCCTGCAATTGGACGTCAGCCCCTTCCTGCTTGGCGATGACCCAGGGGGCCTTGTCATCCACGTAGCGGTTGGCTTTGTCGGCCAGCGCCATGATTTCGCGGATGGCGCGGCTGAATTCGCGTGCCTCATAGGCTTCGGCGATGGTGGTGCGGGCGTTGGCGAATTCGGCGTAGAGCTCTGGCTCGGCGCAGGTGGCCGCCAGCTTGCCGTCGAAACGCTTGGCGATAAAGCCGGCGTTGCGGGAGGCAAGGTTGACCAGCTTGTTGACCACGTCGGCGTTGACGCGAGCCACGAAGTCATCGAGGTTCAGGTCCAGATCGTCGATGCGGCTGTTGAGCTTGGCGGCATAGTAGTAACGCAGGCACTCCGGATCCAGGTGGTTCAGGTAGGTGGATGCCTTGATGAAGGTGCCCTTGGACTTGGACATCTTGGCGCCGTTGACGGTCACATAGCCGTGTACGTTGACCTTGGTCGGCTTGCGGAAGTTGGCCCCTTCCAGCATGGATGGCCAGAACAGGCAGTGGAAGTAGGCGATATCTTTACCGATGAAGTGGTAAAGCTCGGCGCTGGAGTCTTTGCTCCAGTAGCTGTCAAAGTCGATGTCGCCGCGCTTGTCGCACAGGTTCTTGAAGGAGGCCATGTAGCCGATGGGGGCATCAAGCCAGACGTAGAAGAACTTGCCCGGGGCGCCGGGGATTTCGAAACCGAAATAGGGAGCGTCACGGGTGATGTCCCACTGCTGCAGGCCGCTCTCGAACCATTCCTGCATCTTGTTGGCCATCTCTTCCTGAATGGCGCCGGAGCCGCGCACCCACTCTGAGAGCCATTTTTCAAATTGCGGCAAATCGAAGAAGAAGTGCTCGGAGTCCTTCATCACCGGTGTGGCGCCGGAAACTGCGGATTTCGGGTCAATCAGCTCGGTCGGGCTGTAGGTGGCGCCGCAGCTGTCGCAGTTGTCACCGTACTGCTCCGGTGATTTGCACTTGGGGCAGGTGCCTTTGACAAAGCGGTCCGGCAGGAACATCGATTTTTCCGGATCGAACAGCTGGGAGATGGTGCGGCTCTTGATAAAACCACCATTTTTCAAACGGCCGTAGATCAGCTCCGCCAGCTCGCGGTTCTCGTCGCTGTGGGTGGAGTGATAGTTGTCAAAGCTGATATTGAAACCGGCGAAATCAGTCTGGTGCTCTTTGGAAACGGCCGCAATCATCTCTTCCGGGGTGATCCCCATCTGTTGCGCTTTGAGCATGATCGGGGTGCCGTGGGCATCATCGGCACAGATGAAGTGAACCTGATGACCGCGCATTCGCTGATAACGAACCCAGATATCGGCCTGGATATGTTCCAGCATGTGGCCAAGATGGATGGAGCCATTGGCATAGGGGAGGGCGCAGGTTACCAGCATTTTACGAGGATCAGTTGCCATATTACGTTCTTGATGTGCTTGTTGGGATGATAGAGTGCCGTGCATGTTACCCGAATTGGGGGTAGCCTGCCTAGGGTTGTGGCTGTGCCAACCTTGGCAGCACCTGCTGTTACGATGGCAGGCAAGCCACTGATTTGTGTGCGGTAACCGTTCACCTCAAGATAAAGACAAGATAATGAGGAGTTAATGGTGATTGATTCAGTAAAACAGATCCTCGCCGAATTTAAGCCAGCAGGCTGGCACAAGGATCTGGTGGATGCCGGGTTCGTTCGCGAGATCATCAATCAGGGTCAGGGGCTCACTATCCGGCTGGTATTGCCGTTTGCCGGTCTCTCGTTGCTCGATCAGCTCAAAGAGAACTACGATGCCAGGCTGCGCAGCGCCATCGGCGCCGCCCGTATCGACTGGGCACTGGAGATTGACGTCGCCAGCATGCCGCGTGCGCAAGGGCTCAGCGCCGTGCAGGGCATTCGCAACATCATCGTGGTTGCCTCCGGCAAGGGGGGGGTGGGTAAATCCACCACCGCGGTCAACCTGGCGCTGGCCCTGCAAAAAGAGGGTGCGCGGGTCGCCATTCTCGACGCCGATATCTATGGTCCCTCCATTCCCACCATGATGGGCACCCTCAAGGAGCGCCCGGTCAGTCATGACGGCAAGCTGATGGAGCCGGTGATGGCTTGTGGCCTCAAGAGCAACAGCATCGGCTATCTGGTCTCCGAGCAGGATGCCACCATCTGGCGTGGCCCGATGGCGAGCAAGGCGCTGGCGCAGATCCTCCATGAGACCCGCTGGGGTGAAGTGGATTATCTGGTGGTGGACATGCCGCCGGGTACTGGCGACATCCAGCTCACCATGGCCCAGCAGGTGCCCACCTCGGCGGCGGTGATCGTCACCACGCCGCAAGATGTGGCGCTGGCCGATGCCCGCAAGGGGATCGCCATGTTCAACAAGGTGAATGTGCCGGTGCTCGGCATCATCGAGAACATGAGTTACCACGTCTGCAGCGCCTGCGGTCACCATGAGCCGCTGTTTGGTACCGGCGGCGGCCAGAAGATGGCAGAGCAGTATCAAGTGGCGCTGCTTGGCCAGTTGCCGTTACACATCGATATCCGCCAGCACATGGATGATGGCTGCCCGACGGTGTTCGGCGCACCGGAAGGGAGCCTGGCTCAGGCCTATTTGAAACTGGCGCGTAGGGTAGGGGCTGAACTCTTTTTCAGCGCAAAACCGATTGCGACCCCCCTCTATGCCATGGCGCTGGATGAATAATCGGCTATCGGTCACTTGAAAGGGAATTGAGGGTGGGCATGACCCACCCTTTTTTATATAATGGATCGGTTTAAACCATCCCCACTGCTCTTCTCTTTTAGGTATTTGTCATGTCTGATACTCAACATTCGTGTGTGATCATCGGTATTGCGGGCGCATCTGCGTCTGGCAAAAGTCTTATCGCCCAGACCATTTATGAAGAGCTGGTGGCCGAACTGGGCGCAGGTCAGATTGGTGTGATCACCGAAGATTGCTACTACCGTGATCAGACCCACCTGACCATGGAAGAGCGGGTAAAAACCAACTATGACCACCCCAATGCGCTGGACCATGACCTGCTGGTACAGCACCTGAGCCAGCTGGTCAAAGGTGATGCGGTCGCCATTCCCCAGTACTCCTACACCGAACATACCCGGATGAGCGAAGTGACCCCGTTTGCGCCGCGCCGGGTGATCATTCTGGAAGGGATCCTGCTGTTGACCGACAGCCGTCTGCGGGATCTGATGGATGCCTCCATCTTCATGGATACCCCGCTCGACATCTGCCTGTTGCGCCGTCTGGTGCGTGATGTGCAGGAGCGTGGCCGTACCATGGATTCCGTGCTCAAGCAGTATCAGAAGACGGTGCGTCCGATGTTCCTGCAGTTTATAGAGCCGTCCAAACAGTATGCCGATGTGATCGTGCCCCGTGGTGGCAAGAACCGCATCGCCATCGACATGCTCAAGGCGCGTATCCGCCACATGTTGATCGGTTAAGATGAAACAAGCCGGGTGATGCCCGGCTTTTTTAAAAGCACAATTTGTCAGGAGAGTCGCCCAATGCGTCTGTGTGATACCGATATTGAACGCCATCTGGATGAAGGCAAGATCGTCATTGAGCCACGGCCCGGGGTAGAGCGGATCAGTGGTGTCAGTGTCGATGTGCTGCTGGGTAACGAGTTTCGGGTGTTTCGCGATCATACCGCGCCCTATATTGACCTGAGCGGCCCGAGCAGCGAGATGGCCGATGCCATCGATCGGGTGATGAGTGACGAGATCCACATCCCCGATGGTGAAGCCTTCTACCTGCACCCGGGTCAGCTGGCGCTGGCGGTGACCTACGAATCCGTCACCCTGCCTGCTGATATCGTCGGCTGGCTGGATGGCCGCTCTTCATTGGCGCGCCTGGGTCTGATGGTGCACGTGACGGCGCACCGGATCGATCCGGGTTGGTCCGGTCGTATCGTGCTGGAGTTCTACAACGGCGGCAAACTGCCGCTGGCGTTGCGTCCGAAGATGAAGATCGGCGCCTTGAACTTCGAGATGCTCTCCGGCGTCGCGGCCCGTCCCTACAACAAGCGGGAAAATGCCAAGTACAAGAGCCAGCAGGGCGCCGTTGCCAGCCGTATCAATCAGGACTGATAACTGGCAACTCGGCAACGATCCAAGGGAGCACAAGGTGCTCCCTTTTTGCATCTGGAATCAAACGGATATGGGGTTGATGATGCTGGTCGGATGAGATTGGTGGGGCAGGGACGTTTTATCACCACTTCTGCCCGTTTTTTGTCATAAAAATGTCATAAACATGAAATTATTGGCTTAATTGTCAGCTATTTTTGCCCTTTCCCGCAATCATTGGTGGCTTTAATTAATCGATGGCAAGCCGCATGAGGACTGGCTCTAGGATATTTTTTTCCAAAAAGCTCTTTTTTTTTATGGCTGAAATATTTCAATGGTGGCTATGGTGTTGGCCGCCATCTGGCATAATCCGCCGCAACTCATAAACAGGCTTTTTTTTATGTTTGAAATGTTTAGTGGTTTGGGTTTGTGGTGGTCAATCGGTTTGGTATTGGCCGTTTTTTTTGTGCTTGCCTATGAATTTATCAACGGCTTTCACGATACCGCCAACGCGGTAGCAACGGTTATCTATACCAAGGCGATGCCAGCTCACCTGGCGGTCGTTGCATCGGGGATCTTCAACTTTTTTGGCGTCATGTTCGGCGGTCTGGGGGTGGCCTATGCCATTGTCCATCTGCTGCCCATCGACCTGCTGCTTGGGATGGACTCCACCCAAGGGTTGATCATGGTCTTCTCCTTGCTGTTTTCCGCCATCGTGTGGAACTTGGGCACCTGGTTCTTCGGGATCCCGGCCTCCAGTTCACATACCTTGATCGGTTCCATTCTGGGGGTTGGCGGCGCCTATGCCTGGATCACCCATAAACCGGTGACAGAAGGGATCAACGTGGGCAAAGCGATCGACATCATGCTGTCCCTCATCATCTCTCCCACCATCGGCTTCATCATCGCGGCGCTGCTGCTGCTGGCGATGAAGCGCATCTGGACCAGCAACAAGATCCACAAAACGCCGGAAGAGCGTCAGCTGGTCGATGGCAAGAAGCACCCGCCATTCTGGGCGCGTCTGACCCTGGTGGCCTCGGCCATGGGCGTCAGCTTCGTGCACGGTTCCAACGATGGCCAGAAGGGCATTGGTCTGGTGATGCTGGTGCTGATCTGCATGGCGCCCGCCTATTTCGCACTGGACATGAACAGCCGCTCTTATGACCTGGATCGGACCCAGGATGCCAACCAGCGCATCATGGAGATCTACCAGCGCAACCAGTCCGCCCTCTCTGGCGTCATCAACTTCTCTGCACCGGCAACGGCTCAGGAAGAGCTGATGACTCACTGCTCCGCCGATGGCGTGCTGCAGGCGATGGCCACCCTGGATGCCCGTCTGGGTGCCGTGCGTACTTATGATCAGATGAGCTTGACCGACCGCCGCGAAGTGCGTCGTCTGCTGCTCTGTATCGATGACACCGCCCGCAAGGCTGCCAAGCTGCCGCTGCCAGCCAAGGAGCTGACTGATCTGGCCAAATGGCGCAAGGATCTGACCGCGACCGCTGAATACGCACCGACTTGGGTGATCGTCTCCATCGCGCTGGCACTCGGTTGTGGCACCATGGTGGGCTGGCGTCGTATAGTCCATACCGTGGGCGAGAAGATCGGCACCACAGGCATGACCTACAGCCAGGGTATCGCGGCCCAGATCACGGCTGCAACCTCCATCGGGGTCGCCAGTCTGACCGGTATGCCGGTCTCCACCACCCACATCCTCTCTTCTGCGGTGGCGGGTACCATGATTGCCAATAAATCCGGCCTGCAGAGCCAGACTATCAAGACCATCCTGATGGCTTGGGTGCTGACCCTACCGCTGACCATGCTCCTCTCCGGCGGGCTGTTTATCGTCAGCCACCATCTGTTTGGTTGATCTGCCGCGTTCATAACGCGCATCACAATGACAATGCCGCCCGGTCGAAAGATCGGGCGGCTTTTTTTATATGCTGGATAGGTCGTGTCTCGTGAGCGCAGGAATATGGCTTGCAGGGATGTTAGGAGCGGGTCAGAAATCCCAGCCAGATTGTGGCATCGGTTCAGGTTGATCGCTTTCATAAGCCTTGCGGCGGGCAGCCTCGACCCGGCGTTTGCGATCCCGGCACAGGCGCATCACCTCTTGTTGTTGGGCAGGGGTCATGGTGAGCCAGTTGAAACGCTCCTCGCGATTGCGCAGGCACCCCTTGCAGTAGCCCTTGTTGTTTACCTCGCAGACCCCGATGCAGGGGCTCTGAAGCGGGAATATTTCGAGCTGTTCCATCCATCACCTCGCACATCCTGTCACCTTGTTATAACCCAGCGGATCCCCTTTGGAGAAATCCTGCTTCAAGTGATTGATGTCGTTTGCTTTCCCCCTGCAAATTTGGCATCTTCCCCGCCGAGCATGGCTCTTGGCGTTATATGAGGACATATGAACAAACACGCGTACTGGCTGACCGCCGCAGTGCTGGGACTGGCCGGTTGTGCGGGCAACTCTGACAAAGCAGAAGTGCCCAAAAAACAGACCGACAACAGATGTTTTCTTAACTGCGAGGTGCCGGAAAATCTGGGCAAGCAGTATCTGGACGGGACCTTGCCAGAGGATCTGGTGAGGGTAGATCGGGTCAATAGCCGTGCGCGTGCCGACTACAGCAAGTTTGGCCCGCAAAGCCGACTGGTATTGGAACGCTCCGGCAAGATGACCCGCCGTTATGGCGAGCTCTATCATCAGCTCTCCCGCTGGGTGGCGGGTGGCGGCAATCCTGCCGACATCACCCGTTACGGTATCAGCCTGGCTCAGCTGGGCGGTGCTGATCGCATGGGTAACGTGCTCTTTACCGGTTACTACTCGCCAGTGCTGGAAGTGCGCCACCGCCCGGATGCCAAGTATAAATATCCCATCTATGCCATGCCCAAATGTGGCGGTCGCTGTCCGACCCGGGCCGAGATCCATCAGGGAGCACTGGCCAACCGCGGGCTGGAGCTGGGTTACAGCAAATCCCTTATCGATAACTTCCTGATGGATGTGCAGGGCTCGGGCTTTGTCCACTACGGGGATGACGATCGGCTGCAATATCTGGGCTACAGCGGCAAGAACGGCCACGGTTACGTGAGTATCGGTCGGGTACTGATTGACCGCGGTGAAGTGCCCAAAGAGCAGATGTCGATGAAGGCCATCAAGGAGTGGGCCAACCGACAGCCGGAGGAGAGCGTCAAGGAGCTGGTGGAGCAGAACCCCTCCTATGTCTTCTTCGAGCGTCGACCCACCAATGACGTGATCGGTGCCGCCGGTATCCCGCTGCTGCCGATGGCGGCTGTCGCTGCCGACAAGACCCTGCTGCCGATGGGCACCCCGATCCTTGCCGAAGTCCCTTTGCTCGACAAAGAGGGCAACTGGACCGGCAAGCACCAGCTGCGGCTGTTGATTGCGCTGGATGTGGGCGGGGCGGTGAAGAAGGGCCACCTCGATCTCTACCACGGCATGGGTGAGAAGGCCGGTGTTGCGGCCGGTCACTACAAGCACTTTGGCCGGGTCTGGAAGCTGGGCCTGCACCACGGGCCGACCGCTGCCCCCTGGTTGTAATCCTCTGAGGGGGTGGGCGTCTGTCATCGGGCGCCCGAGTAATGTGAAGAGACAAAAAAAGCCGCCGGATTGCTCCGGCGGCTTTCTATTTTGTGCGAGTTGCCAGTCTGTGGCTGCGTCAGCTCTTCTGGATATCCAGCCGGATGGCGCCGACCGGTTTGCAGCAGCAAGGGAGACACTCCCCCTGGGCGACAAATGCCAGCGGCACCGCAGGATAGTGAACCTTGCCAGCCATCAGCGGAGTGCGGCAAGCGCCGCAATAGCCGCTGCGACACTGGAACTCCACATGATGACCGTGGCGCTCCAGGGTCTCCAACACGCTTTCGCCGGGATGGGCGTGCAGCACGGCACCATCCCGGGTATGTACCCGTGGTGCCACGACCGCATGCTGTTCGGCAGCTGCGTGCGGGGCAGGGGTCAGCGTGTTGGTGGCGTCACTCACAGCTCGAAGTCACCCAACTCATTGGGATTCACTTCACTGTCGATCTGGCCGACCAGCATATCAGGTCGCTGACTCACAGCTCGAAATCACCCAGGTCGTCGGCATTGACTTCGCTGTCGATCTGACCGACCAGATAGGAGCTGACCTCTACCTCTTGCGGGGCGACCTGCACGTTGTCGGATGACAGCCAGGTGTTGATCCAGGGGATCGGGTTTTGCTTGGTGCCGGCAAAGGCTGGCTGCAGGCCGACCGCACTCATGCGCAGGTTGGTGATGTACTCCACGTACTGGCAGAGGATGTCCTTGTTCAAGCCGATCATGGAGCCGTCCTGAAACAGGTACTCGGCCCACTCTTTCTCCTGAATGGCCGCTTCCTTGAAGATCTCGAAGCAGGCCTGTTCGTACTCGGCGGCGATCTCGGCCATCTCCGGGTCATCCTGGCCGGTACGCATCAGGTTCAGCATGTGCTGGGTGCCGGTGAGGTGCAGCGCTTCGTCGCGGGCGATCATCTTGATGATCTTGGCGTTGCCTTCCATCAGTTCACGCTCGGCGAAGGCAAAGGAGCAGGCGAAGCTGACGTAGAAGCGGATTGCTTCCAGTGCGTTGACGCTCATCATGCAGAGATAGAGCTTCTTCTTGAGCTCGCGCAAGGTGATGGTCACCTCGCGGCCCGCGACTGTGTGGGTCCCTTCACCATGCAGGTTGTAGAGGGCGGTTGCTTCGATCAGGTCGTCGTAGAAGTGGCTGATGGAGCCGGCGCGCTTCAAGATCTGCTCGTTGGTCACGATGTCGTCAAACACCTGGGAGGGGGTGTTGACGATATTGCGGATGATGTGGGTGTAGGAGCGAGAGTGGATAGTCTCGGAGAAGGCCCAGGTCTCAATCCAGGTTTCCAGCTCCGGAATGGAGACCAGCGGCAGCAGCGCCACGTTGGGGCTGCGACCCTGAATGGAGTCCAGCAGGGTCTGGTACTTCAGGTTGGAGATGAAAATGTGCTGCTCGTGGGGCGGCAGGGCCTGATAGTCGATGCGATCACGGGAGACATCCACCTCTTCCGGGCGCCAGAAGAAGGAGAGCTGCTTCTCGATCAGCCGCTCGAACACTTCGTGCTTTTGTTGATCATAACGGGCTACGTTGACCGATTGGCCAAAAAACATCGGCTCTTTGAGCTGGTCGTTTTGGGTTTGGCAGAAAGTTGAATAGGCCATGGTTACCAGAATATGTGAATAGAGAAAACAGGAGAGCGGGAGCTTCATGCTCCCGCCCGGTTATCAGTTCTTGCCGTGACTTAGATTTTGCAAGCCCCGCCAGCGCAACCGTCATCTTGCAGATCGGTCTGGGCATCGTCTGCACCATCACGGGTGTTGTGATAGTACAGGGTCTTGAGGCCGTATTTGTAGGCGGTCAGCAAGTCCTTCAGCAGCTGTTTCATCGGCACCTTGTTGCCTTCGAAACGGGCCGGGTCGTAGTTGGTATTGGCGGAGATCGCCTGATCCACAAACTTCTGCATGATACCGACCAGCTGCAGGTAGCCGTCAACGCTCGGTTGCTTCCAGAGCAATTCATATTGATCTTTCAGGCGATCATACTCGGGCACTACCTGTTTGAGAATGCCGTCTTTGGAGGCCTTGACCGAGACCAGGCCGCGTGGCGGCTCGATGCCGTTGGTGGCGTTGGATATCTGGCTGGAGGTTTCGCTCGGCATCAGGGCGGTCAGGGTTGAGTTGCGCAAGCCCACGGACTTGATCTCTTCACGCAGACTTTCCCAATCCAGATGCAGCGGCTCGTTGCACAGTACGTCCAGATCCTTTTTATAGGTATCGATGGGCAAAATGCCCTGAGCGTAGGTGGTCTCGCCAAACAGCGGGCAGGGGCCGAACTCGCGGGCCAGCTGCACGGAGGCTTTCAGCAGATAGTACTGAATGGCCTCGAAGGTGCGGTGAGTCAGGGCCAGACCGGAGCCGTCAGAGTAACGAGCGCCGTTTTTGGCCAGGTAGTAGGCGTAGTTGATGACGCCGATCCCCAGGGTGCGACGACCCATGCTGCCCTTCTTGGCGGCGGCAATCGGGTAGTCCTGATAGTCGAGCAGGGCGTCGAGGGCACGCACGGCCAGATCGGCCATCTCTTCCAGATCTTCCAGCTTCTCGATGGCACCGAGGTTGAAGGCGGAGAGGGTGCACAGAGCGATTTCGCCACTCTCGTCGTCGATGTTGTTGAGCGGCTTGGTCGGCAGCGCAATTTCGAGGCAGAGGTTGGACTGGCGTACCGGCGCCACGCTCGGGTCGAACGGGCTGTGAGTGTTGCAGTGATCCACGTTCTGGATGTAGATGCGACCGGTACCGGCACGCTCTTGCATCATCAGTGAGAAGAGATCTACCGCTTTCAGGGTCTTCTTGCGAATGGCCGGATCCTGCTCGTACTTGACGTAGAGCGCTTCGAACTTGTCCTGATCGGCGAAGAAGGCATCGTACAGGCCCGGCGCATCGGACGGGGAGAACAGGGTGATGTCACCGCCCTTGATGAGGCGCTGGTACATCAGCTTGTTGATCTGCACGCCGTAGTCCATGTGACGAACACGGTTCTCTTCCACGCCGCGGTTGTTTTTCAGTACTAGCAGGCTTTCTACTTCGGTGTGCCACAGCGGGTAGAACAGGGTAGCCGCACCGCCGCGCACGCCGCCCTGGGAGCAGCATTTAACCGCAGTCTGGAAGTATTTGTAGAAGGGGATGCAACCGGTGTGGAATGCTTCGCCACCACGGATGGGGCTGCCCAGACCGCGGATGCGCCCGGCGTTGATGCCGATACCGGCGCGCTGGGAAACGTAACGCACGATGGAGCTGGCGGTGGCGTTGATGGAGTCCAGGCTGTCATCGCACTCGATCAGCACGCAGGAGCTGAACTGGCGGGTCGGGGTGCGCACGCCGCTCATGATTGGGGTCGGCAGGGAGATTTTGAAGGTCGAGACCGCATCATAGAAGCGCTTGATGTAGTCCAGACGAGTATCTTTCGGGTACTTGGAGAAGAGGCAGGCTGCAACCAGCATATAGAGGAACTGCGGGCTCTCGTAGATCTCGCCGGTAACGCGGTTCTGGACCAGATATTTGCCTTCCAGCTGTTTGACTGCCGCGTAGGAGAAATCCATGTCGCGCCAGTGATCCAGATGGGTGTTCAGCTCTTCGAATTCGGCTTGGGTGTAGTCTTCCAGCAGGTGCTTGTCGTACTTGCCCATGTCCACCAGACGAGCCACGTGCTGGTAGAGGTGGGGCGGTTCGAACTGGCCGTAGGCTTTCTTGCGCAGGTGGAAGATGGCCAGACGGGCTGCCATGTACTGGTAGTCCGGGGTCTGCTCGGAGATGAGGTCAGCCGTCGCCTTGATGATGGTTTCGTGAATGTCGGCGGTACGGATACCGTCATAGAACTGGATGTGGGATTTGAGCTCTACCTGAGAGACCGACACGTTGTCGAGACCCTCGGCGGCCCAGTCCAGCACGCGGTGAATTTTATCCAGATCGATGGGTTCTTTGTGTCCGTTACGCTTCGTCACAAACAAGTTCATTGGCTGATGACCTTCAGTTGATTCCCGAAAAACCATCGCACAATAGCGCCACCCAGGCTCCGGCGGTGTGCGGGATTTGGGTAGAGATTGTGCGATGAATCACAAGATGTAGTGTTATTTTAAGTTCGAGCTACAAGATAGTGAGGTCAGCCCGCCATTGCAATGTGTGGATAAGTGACGAGCTGTGGATAAATTGTGAGTCTTGTTCCGTCAGTTAGTGACCGCTCACAGTGAGCGGGTTTTCATTCGTCCGCTCCGCTAAATGCAAGTCTCCCGATCGAAGATGGAAAATTTAAATAACTTTTTTTTGCTTGCGAAACGGGGGGCTTTTTACTAGCAAACGGCGGCTGATTATCCCTTATGCAACAAGGGTCAAAAGCTGTCCAGTTGTCGCTGCCGCGGGCTCAGCGTGGCAAGGGCTTTGCATCTGACGATGGCGGTGTGTGGCCTCTCTGTGACGGCTGCGTGCTTGTCAAATGGGTATCAAGTTGGTTGTAAGTTGCCTTTATTATCCATGAATGGACGCGTGATGGCGGTGCAGGTTGTGAGAGCGTAAAGGAAGAGGTTCAAGGGGGCGGGGAGTCTATCTCCGCCCCGTTATCGGATGTCAGCCGGTCAGGCTGCGCGTCACACCTTGGCCGTCAGCTCATAGCGCAGCCAGTGGTGCAGGGCCTGCACGGTATCGAAGTGCAGATCGGCGCCCCACCCGGCGGGATCCTCGTTATCGCTCAGATAGCCCCAGCCAGCGACCGCAGTGCGCATGCCCGCATTGCGGCCCGCTTCGATGTCCCGCACATGATCCCCCACATAGAGGCAGTGAGCCGCATCGACCCCCAGCTTCTCGCAGGCAAAATACATGGGAGCGGGGTCGGGCTTGCGTACCGGCAGGGTATCGGCACTGACCGTTACGCCGCAACTGGCAAGCTGTGGCAGAGCCGCCAGCAGCGGCTCGGTGAGAAAGCCCGGCTTGTTGGTGACTATGCCCCAGGGGAGTTGTTTCTCGTCGAGCCACTCGATGAGATCCACCATTCCCTCATAGGGACGGGTCCCGACACAGAGGTTGGCCGCGTAGTAGTCGAGCAGGGCATTGCGCAGGCGGGTGGCCCCCAGCTCCTCAAGCAATTCGTCGCCGAGGCCCGCTTTCAGCAGCCCGAGCGCTCCGTGGGAGGTGGTCTGACGAATAATATCGTCAGAGAGCGGCGCAAAGCCTTCGCTGATCAGTACATGGTTGACGGCGGCTCCCAGATCCGGGGCTGTGTCGAGCAGGGTGCCATCCAGATCGAACAGCACGCAGCCGAGGGGCTGCGGGTGAGAGGCGCTCATCAACCGTGCTCCGGGCGGACAAACTCCACCATATAGTTGACGTCGACATTCTTGCCGAGCTTGAACTGGTTGGTGAGGGGGGCATAGTGGACGCCGCTCATGTCCCGCACCAGCAGGCCAGCTGCTTCCCCTATGCGACACAGTTCGGCCGGAGTGATGAACTTTTTGTGGTCGTGGGTACCCTTGGGCACCATCTTCATCAGGTATTCGGCCCCGATGATCATCATCAGATAGGATTTGGGGTTGCGGTTGATGGTGGAGACGAACACCCGGCCGCCCGGGCGTACCAGAGTCGCGATGGCGCGCAACACGGAGGCGGGGTCCGGCACATGCTCCAGCATCTCCATGCAGGTGACCACGTCATACTGGCCCGGCACTTCGGCGGCATGGGCTTCGGCAGTGATCTGGTGATATTCGAGCTCAACACCCTGCTCCAGGGCGTGCAGGCGGGCGACGCCGAGGGGTTCCTTGCCCATGTCGATGCCGGTGACCTTGGCACCACGGCGGGCCATGCTCTCGGAGAGAATGCCGCCACCACATCCGATATCGAGAATGCGCTTGCCAAACAGACCGCCACTTTTGTCGGTGATCCAGTCAAGGCGTACCGGATTGATTTGATGCAGGGGTTTGAATTCACCTTCCATGTCCCACCAGCGGGAGGCGATGGCTTCAAACTTGGCGATTTCTGTCAGATCGACATTGGCATCACTGTTCATTTTTCGAAGATCCTGTGGCAGGGCGCCCGCTTCTGAGTCATGGGCGCAATCTATTGTCCTGGCGGGCATTATAACGGACGGACTTTGTCACACCAGCCCGATCTGATACCCGATTTGTGGCTTAAGGTATTTGGCTCAGTGTGTTACCATGTCGCGCTGTTTAAGCCAAAGAACAACTAATTAGGGATAAGGCTTTCTATGAGCGATCTGGCCAGAGAGATCACGCCGGTCAACATCGAAGAAGAGCTCAAGAGTTCCTATCTTGATTACGCCATGAGCGTGATCGTAGGACGAGCTCTGCCGGATGTGCGTGATGGCTTGAAACCGGTTCACCGCCGCGTTCTGTTTGCTATGAACGAGTTGGGGAACGACTGGAACAAGCCCTATAAAAAATCGGCCCGTGTGGTCGGTGACGTAATCGGTAAATATCACCCGCACGGCGATAGCGCTGTGTATGACACCATTGTCCGGATGGCGCAGGATTTCTCCATGCGTTACATGCTGGTCGATGGTCAGGGCAACTTCGGTTCAGTCGACGGCGACAGCGCCGCGGCGATGCGTTATACCGAAGTGCGGATGGCCCGCATCTCCCACGAGCTGCTGGCTGATCTGGACAAAGAGACCGTGGACTGGGTGCCGAACTATGACGGCACCGAGATGATCCCGGCGGTCATGCCTACCAAGGTTCCCAACCTGCTGGTCAACGGCTCCTCCGGTATCGCGGTGGGCATGGCGACCAACATTCCGCCTCACAACCTCACCGAGATTGTCAATGGCTGCCTGGCGCTGATCGAAAACGGCGACCTCACCATTGACGAGCTGATGACCTACATTACCGGCCCGGATTTCCCCACCGGCGGCATTATCAACGGTCGTTCCGGCATCGTGCAGGCGTACCGTACCGGTCGTGGCTCCATTTATGTGCGGGCCAAAGCTGAAGTGGAAGTGGACGAGAAGACCAGTCGCGAGACTATCATCGTTCACGAAATTCCCTATCAGGTGAACAAGGCTCGTCTGATCGAGAAGATCGCCGAGCTGGTCAAAGACAAAAAGATCGAAGGCATCAGTGCCCTGCGCGATGAGTCTGACAAAGACGGCATGCGCATCGTTATCGAGATCAAGCGCGGCGAGTCCGGCGAGATTGTGCTGAACAATCTCTACAAGCACACCCAGATGCAGACCACGTTCGGCATCAACATGGTGGCGCTCGATAACAACCAGCCCAAGGTGATGAACCTTAAAGAGATCCTGGATGCGTTCCTGCTGCACCGCCGTGAAGTGGTGACTCGCCGGACCGTGTTCGAACTGCGCAAGGCGCGGGATCGGGCACACATTTTGGAAGGTCTGGCGGTTGCGCTGGCCAACATCGATCCCATCATCGAGCTGATCCGTCACAGCGCGACCCCGGCCGACGCGAAAGCGGGCCTGGTTGCCAAGGGCTGGGAACTCGGCAACGTGGCGTCCATGCTGGAGAAAGCGGGCGACGACGCAGCTCGGCCAGAGTGGCTGGAGCCCGAGTTCGGTATCCGTGAAGGTCAATACTTCCTGACCGAACAGCAAGCCCAGGCCATCCTTGACCTGCGTCTGCACAAGCTGACCGGCCTCGAGCACGAGAAGATCCTGGAAGAGTACCAATCTCTGCTGGATCTGATCGCCGAGCTGCTGCACATCCTGGCGAGCCCGGTTCGCCTGATGGAAGTGATCCGCGATGAGCTGCTGGCCGTGCGCGAGCAGTATGGCGACGAGCGTCGCACCGAGATCAGCATGTCCAGTGCCGAGATCAATATCGAAGATCTGATCACCCCGGAAGATGTGGTGGTTACCCTGTCTCACCAGGGCTATGTGAAGTATCAGCCGCTCTCCGACTACGAGGCCCAGCGCCGCGGTGGTCGTGGCAAGTCGGCCACCCGGATCAAGGAAGAGGACTTTGTGGAGCGTCTGCTGGTGGCCAACACCCACGACACCATTCTGTGCTTCTCCACCCGTGGCAAGGTCTACTGGCTCAAGGTTTACCAGCTGCCGGAAGCGTCCCGTGGCGCCCGTGGTCGTCCGATCATCAACCTGCTGCCGCTGGAAGAGGGTGAGCGTATCACCGCTATCCTGCCGGTGAAGGAATATGACGCCGAGAAGTATGTGTTCTTCGCCACCGCCAACGGTACCGTGAAGAAGACCAGCCTCTCTGACTTCAGCCGTCCGCTCTCCTCCGGTATTCGTGCCATCAACCTCAAAGAGGGTGATGAGCTGATCGGGGTGGATATCACCGATGGCAGCAACGAGATCATGCTCTTCTCCGACGCGGGCAAAGTCGTTCGCTTCGCGGAAGGCAGCGGTCGCGCCGATGCCGATGTCAGCGATGACGTTGAAACCGACGACGATGCCGGCAATGACGATGATGGCAGCGACAACGGCGAAGGCACCGAAAGCAAGGGCACCTTCAAGGGCGTGCGTCCGATGGGTCGTACCGCAGCCGGGGTGCGCGGCATCAAGCTGGGCGCCGGTGACAAGGTGGTTTCCCTCATCGTTCCGCGCGGCGAAGGTGCCATCCTCACCGCCACCGAGAACGGTTACGGCAAGCGGACTGCGTTGGCCGAATACCCGACCAAGAGCCGTGGTACCCAGGGCGTTATCTCCATCAAGGTGGATGAGCGCAATGGCAAGGTGATCGATGCGATCCAGGTCGAAGATACCGACCAGATCATGCTGATCACCAACGGCGGTACCCTGGTGCGTACCCGTGTTGCCGAGGTGAGCGTCATTGGCCGTAACACCGGCGGTGTCCGTCTGATCCGTACCGGTGAAGACGAGACCGTGGTTGGCCTGCAGCGCATCGCTGAGAGCGACGAAGACGAGAACGACGCACTGGCCGTTGACGGTGAGGTTGAAGGTACCGATACCGCGACCGGCACTGATGCAGTCGATGCAGGGGACGCGGGCGACGAGTAAAATTGTCACCTGTTACCCGAGCTACGTCTCTGAGCAAAAAGAGCGACCCTGGTGGTCGCTCTTTTTATTTGTCTGCTTTTTATGACAGGCAGCTGAAAGTCGGGCAGGGTGCTGGCCTGATCACTCCTGCAGCCACATTCTGGCGCTGCGGGCGGGAATGGCGACCCGTACCCACTGGCTCTGCACGTTGACCACGGCCCCTTGGTCGAGCACGTCCCGATAGTTGCGATACCAGTTCATCTCGAACCTGGCGGTATCGAGCCAATACTCCTGCTCATAGTCGCACTTGTTGATGCCGACCAGCCCCTGTTTGCCCCGTTTGAACAGCACGAAGCAGTCACCGCTGCCGATCAGCTGCATCGGTTGACCCTGCACCGCATTGTGGAAGCGGATCATCCCCTTGAGATCGGAGCGCTGGTAGTAATCCTGCCAGCGCAGTCCATCCTTGGCCTGGGTCTCGCCGTGATCCGAATAGACCAGTGGCGAGCCACCATCGCGGCCGAGCAGATAGGCATAGGCCAGCTTCTCGTCAGTCTGGCTTAAGATCTGATAGCGGAAGCCGTCGTTGGTGGGGATGTCGTGGGTCACGGCAAAGGTGACGGCACGACTGCCCGGCAGCGCCTGACCATAAGCACCCGGATCCGCCAGCAGGTTCATGCTGCCACCGTAACTGAAGGCGCCGCGCAGGGAAGCAAAGAGCGGAAAGTCATAGGCTCCCTGGCCGCTGCTGTCGAGGTAGGGTTTGAGGAAGCGCTCGTAATCGGTACTGCCAGCGCCCCCTGTGGTGATCACCTCGCCAAACACGTGCATCCCTTGTTTGATTTCGGGGGTGAACACGGCATTGATCTGGTAATCGCTCATGTGTTTGACCGCATCGACCCGAAAACCTTTGATCCCCATCCCCTTGAGCGCCTTGAGATAGGCCTGCTGCTGGCTCACCACCCAGTTGTTGGGATCCAGATCCGGTAGCCCCTTGTCACCCGCGCCGCCACAGAGTCGCCAGTACTGGACATGACCCGGATCGCTCCAGTCGCTGATGCACCCTTCGGGATGAAAATCCTGACCGGAGAGGAAGTTTTGCCCGAGATCGCCAAACAGTTTCTGGCGCTCGAAATAGGCCGGGTTGCTGGCGTAGCTTTGCAGCAGCTCGTTGCCGGGATAGTTGAGGTCCTGGCGTTTCCAGCTTTCATTGGCCATGTGGTTGAGCACCACATCGGCATAGACAGCGATACCGCGCGCTTTCATGGCGGCGATCAGCTGCTCGAGATCCTGCTTGTTGCCAAGAGGGGAGTCGACAAGGCGCAGATCCTGCGGTTGATAGCGTGCCCACCACTCGTTGCCTGAGGACTTCAGGGGTGGTGAGATGAGTACCTGTTTGTAACCGGCCGACTTGATAAGGTCGGCTTTGGCCGTCACTTCACTGTACTTCCAGTTAAAGGCGTGCAGTATGACGTCGGCGTGCGCCAAGGGGGCGATCAGCATGCCTGCGATCGCCCATATTCCCGCTGTGTGTTTCATTATTGTGTCCCTGTTTTTATAGATGCCTGAATGGGCAGAGCAGCTTTGGCACAACCAGGGTCAATCGCAATCGCATTCCGGTGGATTTGTGATGGATTTCAAGGTGAGTTCGCTGAAGTTGTGAGCAATTTCAGATTTCAATGGCTCTGGTTGTTATGCCGCCGAGGTGACGTTTTTTAGTAATTTGTTTGTCACTGGCTTGTCATCACTGCGCGTTATCTTGTCCGGCGAGTGATGGATCCTGACATCACACTCAACGTGGTTCACATTGACCGAACAGGAGCTGCATATGACCAGTTGGATAACCTGGGAGATCTGGTGGAGTCGGGTATGGGGTGAAGCAGAGTTGCCAACCCGTGGTGAAGAGTCGCTGGAAGTGGCCCATGAGCCATCACGACTCCCGGCAGAACTGTTGGAGCAGGGCAGGGATGATCGCGCACCCTGAAGGTTGCAAGATACATCTCGCAGTCCATGGCTTTTTAGAAGAGTGTCAGCTGCTCGCCCGGGCGGATAAAGAGATCCTCCCTTAGTTGAACATGGCGCTTGCCAATACCAAGCCGCTTGCTGATCAGGCGAAAGCGCTGGGCCAGCAGATCGGCAAAGTGTCCCTCACCGCGCATGCGGGTGCCGAAGGCGGTACTGTTGAGCCCGTCACCGCGGCTGGCTCGCAACTGATTCAAAATAGCCTCCTTCTGGCCCGGATAGTGGGTATCGAGCCAGCCACCAAATAGCGGCGCCAGCTCGTGGGGTAACCGCAGCAGGATGTAATCGGCGCAGCTGGCGCCTGCCTCGGCAGCCGATTTGATGATCTGCTCCAGCTCCGGCTCATTGAGCCGCGGGATCATGGGGGCGGCCAATACCCCCACCTGTACACCAGCGTTGGCCAGCTTCTCGATCACTTTCAAGCGGCCGGTGCCCGTGCTGGCGCGGGGCTCCAGCTGTCGGCGCAGGGTTTCGTTCAAGGTCGTCACCGACACCATCACCTGACACAGTCCCTCTCTGGCCTGCTCGGTCAACAGATCAAGGTCGCGCAAGATCATGGCGCTCTTGGTAATGAGCCCGACCGGATGGCGGTGGGCCAGCATCACTTCCAGCAACTGGCGGGTGAGGCGATAGCGTTGCTCGATGGGTTGATAGGGGTCGGTATTGGCGCCAATGACGATGGTCTGTGGTTGATAGGCCGGTTTGGCAAACTCCCGACGCAGCAGATCGGCTGCATTGCGTTTGGCAAACAGCTTGCTCTCGAAATCGAGGCCGGGGGAGAGCTCCAGATAGGCGTGACTGGGTCTGGCATAGCAGTAGATACAGCCATGTTCACACCCCTGATAGGGGTTGATGGAGCGACCAAAGGGCACATCCGGCGAGCTGTTGTAGCTGATGATGCTGCGTGTATCGATCTCTCGTACCTCGGTGCCAGGCACAGAGGGAGTGAAAGCGGCATCCCAATCGGACGATTGCCAGCCATCATCGACCGCTTCGACAAGGGGACCGCTAAAACGGTGATCGATATTGTAGGGGCTGCCTCGTCCTGCCATGGTGCGCACCGATACTGTTTATACATACAGTTATTTTGCAGGTACCCCGGATAAATGACAACAACTGCTGATCGACCGGGTGCAAAAAGGGTTGTCGTAGGGCTCTCTTGCTTGATCGCGGCGCTACATTTTGTTTACATAGACGAAATGAGAACTGGATCACGGAAATCATCATGAGACCCACCACTTCCCGCTGGCTGTTTATCGGTCTGCTTGCCCTTGTTATCTGGCGTCTGCTTCCGCTCTCCACCGAGCAGGAGATGGCTGCTGCCAACCGTGCCTGGCGTACCGGTCACTTCGATGAGGCGACCCGGATTTGGTTGCCACTGGCGGCGCAGGGGCAACCCCGGGCGCAAGCATTGATGGGGTGGAGTCATGAGGTGGGGCAGGGGAGCGAGCAGGATATCCTTCAGGCCATCAGCCTCTATCGCCAGTCGGCGCAGGCAGGGGATCCTTTCGGCCAATACCGGCTGGCAGAGCTCTATCTGCGCGGTGTCGGGGTCAAGCGAGATCTGCGCCAAGCCTTTCACTGGATGGATCAGGCAGCCCGTAACGGTGACGTCCCGGCCATGCTGAAAGTCGGTGTGCTTCATCTGATGGGGGTCAGCGGCAGGGTCGATTTGCCTCAGGCGAAACAGTGGCTCTATCAGGCGGCGCAAAAGGGTAACAAGCTGGCGCTTAAGGTGCTGCAGGAGCTGGCGCTGGCCGAGGAGGGGAGCAGTGACTTTGACTTCAACTGGCAATCCCTGCTTGGTGAATAGTCGGCAAGCGACTCATTTGGCTGTAGAAAATATCTGCAAATCCGATACAGCACGTCTGACTTCTGGTAGTATTGGGCCGTTTTGGTTTGGTTTGTCACGTTAGACATGCTGTTTACGTGTCAGGCCGTCTTCGCAAAGTGCTGTGGAGAACCAGAACATCACCTTTTTGAATCTCTTTTTCATCCCGCATGTGACCTTTGGTACGGGTCACCACTGTATAAGGAAACACATAATGCCAATCATTACTCTGCCTGACGGCAGCCAACGTCAATTTGCCCACTCTGTTTCCGTCATGGATGTGGCTGCGGACATCGGTCCCGGTCTCGCCAAGGCGTGCATTGCCGGTCGGGTAAACGGTGAACTGGTGGATGCGTGCGAGCTGATCGAAGCCGATGCTGCACTGGCCATCATCACCGCCAAAGACGAAGAAGGTCTGGACATCCTGCGCCACTCCTGCGCCCACTTGCTGGGTCATGCTATCAAGCAACTCTGGCCCCAGACCAAGATGGCCATCGGTCCTGTCATCGACAACGGCTTCTACTACGACGTTGATCTTGAGCGCACCCTGACCGATGAAGATCTGGCTGCCCTGGAAGAGCGCATGCTGGCGCTGGTAGCCAAGGATTACGACGTCATCAAGAAGAAAGTCTCCTGGCAAGAAGCGCGCGATGTATTCGACGCGCGCGGCGAGTCTTACAAAGTCGAAATCCTGGATCAGAACATTGCCCGTGATGACCAGCCAGGTCTCTATCATCACGAAGAGTACATCGACATGTGTCGCGGCCCGCACGTGCCCAACATGCGTCACTGCCACCACTTCAAGTTGCTGAAGATGTCCGGCGCCTACTGGCGTGGCGACTCCAACAACAAGATGCTGCAGCGTATTTACGGTACAGCCTGGGCTGACAAGAAGCAGCTCAAGGCCTATCTGCAGCGTCTGGAAGAGGCCGCCAAGCGCGACCACCGCAAGATCGGCAAGCAGCTCGACCTGTATCATATGCAGGAAGAAGCGCCCGGTATGGTGTTCTGGCACAACGATGGCTGGACCATCTTCCGTGAGCTGGAAACCTTTATCCGCGGCAAGCTCAAAGAGTACGACTATCAGGAAGTGAAAGGTCCGTTCATGATGGACCGCGTCCTGTGGGAGCGTTCAGGTCACTGGGAGAAATATGCCCAGGCCATGTTCACCACCCAGTCCGAAAACCGCGAGTACGCCATCAAGCCGATGAACTGCCCGGGTCACGTCCAGATCTTCAATCAGGGGCTGAAATCCTACCGCGATCTGCCGCTGCGGATGGCCGAGTTTGGCTCTTGCCACCGCAACGAGCCGTCCGGTTCCCTGCACGGTCTGATGCGGGTGCGCGGCTTCACTCAGGATGACGCTCACATCTTCTGTACCGAAGAGCAGATCATGGAAGAGGTCTCCGGCTGTATTCGCATGGTCTATGACGTCTACGGTACCTTTGGCTTCGAGAACATCGTGGTCAAGCTCTCCACTCGTCCCGAGCAGCGTATCGGCTCTGACGAGATGTGGGATCGCGCCGAGAAAGCACTGGCCGAAGCGCTGGAGCTCAACGGTCTGAAGTACGATCTGCAGCCGGGTGAAGGGGCGTTCTACGGTCCCAAAATTGAATTTACCCTGCACGATTGCCTTGATCGTGCGTGGCAATGTGGTACCGTGCAGCTCGACTTTGCCCTGCCTGGTCGTCTGGGTGCCACTTATGTGGGCGAAAACAACGATCGCCATGTACCTGTGATGATCCACCGGGCCATCCTGGGTTCTATCGAGCGCTTCATCGGCATTCTGACTGAAGAGTACGCCGGTCTGTTCCCGACCTGGTTGGCACCGACTCAGGCTGTGGTCATGAATATCACGGACAATCAGGCCGATTATGCGGTGAAAGTAGCCAAAGCATTGAATGATGCGGGCCTTCGCGCAAAAGCGGACTTGAGAAATGAGAAGATTGGCTTTAAAATCCGCGAGCATACTTTGAAGCGAGTACCTTTCATGCTGGTCTGCGGCGATAAAGAAGTTGAAGCCGGTAAGATTGCAGTACGGACTCGTAAAGGGGCTGACCTGGGCACTTATCCTGTTGAAGAGTTCATCGCTCTGTTGACCCAGGAAGTTCAGACCCGCGGACAAAAGAAAGTGGAGGAATAAGCTATAAAAGGCGGAAAAAAACTGGGCAAGCAACCGCAAGCCCGCGCTCACCGGATCAATGAAGAGATCCGTCTGAAAGAAGTTCGTCTGACTGGTCTGGATGGTGAAGCCATCGGCATCACCACCATTCAGGATGCTCTGAACTTGGCCGCAGAGGCCGGAGTTGATCTGGTCGAGATCAGTCCAAATGCTGAGCCGCCCGTTTGCCGGATCATGGATTACGGCAAATTCCTCTACGAAAAGAGCAAAACAACCAAAGAACAGAAGAAAAAGCAGAAAGTCGTCCAGGTCAAGGAAATCAAATTCCGTCCTGGCACTGACGAAGGCGACTATCAGGTAAAACTACGCAACCTGGTTCGCTTTCTGGAAGACGGGGACAAGGCTAAGGTCACCCTGCGCTTCCGTGGTCGCGAAATGGCCCACCAGGATCTTGGTATCAAGGTTCTGGAGCGCGTCAAGAACGATCTGGAAGAGTTGGCCGTAGTCGAATCGTTCCCGAAAGTCGAAGGCCGTCAAGCTGTGATGGTTCTCGCACCTAAGAAGAAATCTTAAGGCCCACAAGAAATTGACTCATGGGGCTCGCCCCATGAGTCGGTTCGCCTTGCGATTTTGTTGTCACTCACAATGCGGAGTATGAAATGCCGAAGATGAAAACCAACCGGGGTGCTGCAAAGCGCTTCAAAAAGACTGGCTCGGGTCGCTTCAAGTGCAAGCACAACCACCTGCGTCACATCCTGACTAAGAAAAGCAGCAAGCGTAAGCGCAAGCTGGGGCCGAAGTTCATGGTTTCTGCTGCCGACCACAAACGTGTTGTCGCTTGTCTGCCGTACGCATAAGGGGGATGTGAAAAATGCCAAGAGTTAAACGTGGTGTGACTGCTCGCGCTCGTCACAAGAAAGTAATGAAAGCCGCCAAAGGTTACTACGGCGCCCGTTCCCGTGTTTACCGCGTTGCGGTACAAGCGGTAACTAAAGCTGGTCAGTATGCCTACCGTGACCGTCGCCAGAAAAAGCGTCAGTTCCGTCAGCTGTGGATTGCGCGTATCAACGCTGCAGCCCGTCAGAACGGTCTGTCCTACAGCCGTCTGATCAACGGTCTGAAGAAGGCTTCTATCGAGATCGATCGCAAGATCCTGTCCGATATCGCCGTTCACGACAAAATGGCTTTCACCGCCCTGGTTGAAAAAGCTAAAGCAGCTCTGGTTTAATCCAGTCCTGTTATAAACGCTAAAAGGAGGCTCAGGCCTCCTTTTTTGTTGGTGTAATATTTAATTTCCGTATTTATTTATATTCACTGGTAAACTAAATCAAAATTGAAATATTTAATTAAAAATGATAAATCAAGTTTCATCTTATCTATCTAGCGTAATAATTTTTCTAAACCTATAGTTACGCTGCTTTTGCGATTTTTCATCAATATTCATCTTGGTACCTATCCTGGCTATATATAAATTATACCTAAAACTATTCTTTGTATTGTTTAATAACTACTAGGGGTTACAAGATTCAGAATATTCGGGAGCTTGGTGTTATATTAATGCTGAGGTTTTCAATAGGATAATATTGAGGTAAGAACAGATTTTATATTTCATGTTGATGAATTTATGTTTAAGTTAATGATCTATTATTATAATATGTAATAGCATTCTTGTAACAAGAGCTGATGTTTGTTCAGTTTCTAGCAAGGTCGAAATTGCTATAATGAAATTTTTGTTTGACCATCAACTGGAAGTTTTATGAAAAAAATTCTTTTGATCCTTGCTGCTATCTTTATGCTTCCCTGCGCTAATGCGGCCCCAGAGTTCAAAGAGGGGGTCAACTATGATGTCCTCAAGCAAACAGATACTGCTCAACCAGAGGTATTGGAGTTTTTCTCTTATTACTGCCCGCCATGTGCGAAATTTGAACCCATCGTTGAGCAGTTACAACATGACCTCCCCAAAGAGGTAGCTATCAAGAAGAATCCGGTCGCTTTTTTTGGGCGCGATATGGCCCAGGAGATGCAGCGGGCTTATGCAACCGCAACACTACTTAATGTTGAAAGCAAGTTAACTCCATCACTCTTTCATAAAATCCAGGTACAGCGCCAAGCTCCACAAAATCGTGATGATATTAAAAAGCTCTTTGTAGAGAATGGCGTAAAGGTAGAGGCATTTGATAACACGGTTGATAGCTTTGCAGTTTCATCCATGGTAAGCCAGTTCGATCGTAACACAGAGAAATATAATATTCGTAGTACCCCGACATTTATTGTCAATGGCAAGTATATGATAAAGATTGAGTCTATCAATTCACAAGAGCAGTTCACCCGGTTGATCAAATATCTTTTGACAAAGGATGCATGATTAACTTTACACGTATTTAACGAGCCTTATATAAGCGGTTTGTTTAAAAAAGAATACAAGAGATGATGTTGAGTAATCGGCATCATCTTTTTATTGGATGCAGATCTCATGGCGTCTCCGACAGATAATCAACGTTGATATTTGTGGGTCATAGCAGGTCTTTCCCATGATTGTATTGGCGTAGCCAAACAGGGGAGGGTGATTGAGGCACTTTATAAGTCATTATTGAGTTAGGTGTCATTTTGCATGGTGTCGATCACCCTGGTTTGTCCTATGGAAACACCAACAGAGCGTCAGAGCCGTGGCACAAGACCGCAGATCAGATGTCGTGGAGGGTAGTGGGAACTCTACTTGGTATGTGGGGCCTCTGTATTTCATTGTGTTTGACGGCGATCCATTGGCTTCTACGCTCACGCTCAATAAGGTTGGATTGGCCCATACGACTTCATAGGGTCTTCCAAATACCTTAATATGCCAACAAACTTAGCGTTAATAACACAATTTTAAACAAGGACCGGGGGAGCTTGAGACTCACTTGATATAACAAAATGATTTCTAGGGAGAAAAGCGAGCCATAACTATGGTCAGCGAAGGGGCTTTTTTTGTATTATTCCCCTCTTGACCTTATTTAGCCTAAAGGCTCCTGTACCGGGAGTGGTGACGAGGAAGACATGCAACAGCTTGAAAAAGTAGTCGGCCAAGCCAGAGCCGAAATTGAGGGCGTGAGCGATATCGCGACCCTCGACGAAATCCGGGTCAAATATCTGGGTAAAAAGGGCTTTTTTACCGAGCAGATGAAGGGCCTGGGTGCCTTGTCTGCCGAAGAGCGTCCCGCCGCGGGCGCCGTGATCAACCAGGCCAAACAGCAGGTTCAGGATGCCCTGAACGAGCGTCGTGAAGCGCTCGAAGTTGCCGTGCTGAACCAGAAGCTGGCAGCCGAGACCATCGACGTAAGCCTGCCGGGCCGTCGCATCGAGAATGGCGGTCTGCACCCGGTAACCCGCACCATCGAGCGCATCGAGCGCCTGTTTGGCGAGATGGGCTTCAAGGTTGCCCGTGGTCCCGAGATTGAAGATGGCTTCCACAACTTCGATGCGCTGAACATTCCGGCTCACCACCCGGCGCGTACCGATCATGATACCTTCTACTTCAATCCTGATCTGATGCTGCGTACCCACACCTCTGGTGTGCAGATCCGCACCATGGAGCATCAGCAGCCGCCGATCCGCATCATTGCACCGGGCCGCGTCTATCGTAACGACTACGACATGACCCACACCCCGATGTTCCATCAGGTTGAAGGTCTGCTGGTTGACGAGCATGCCAGCTTTACCGAGTTGAAGGGCATTCTGCACGACTTCCTGCGCAACTACTTCGAGGAAGACCTGACCATTCGCTTCCGTCCTTCCTATTTCCCGTTCACCGAGCCGAGCGCTGAAGTAGATGTGATGGGCAAGAATGGCAAGTGGCTGGAAGTGCTGGGCTGCGGCATGGTGCACCCGAACGTGCTGCGTTCGGTCGGTATTGATCCGGAAAAATACTCCGGCTTTGCCTTCGGCATGGGCGTTGAGCGCCTGACCATGCTGCGTTACGGGGTCAACGACCTGCGTGCCTTCTTCGAAAACGACCTGCGCTTCCTCAAGCAGTTCAAGTAAGGGCGAGAGAACATGAAATTCAGTAAATCCTGGGTGATGGAGTGGGTCCGCACCGAGTTGAGTGACAATGCGCTGGCCGAGCAGATCACCATGGCCGGTCTGGAAGTGGACGCCGTGGAAGCGGTGGCTGGCCAGTTCAACAATGTGGTTGTTGGTGAAGTGGTCGAGTGCGCCCAGCATCCGGATGCCGACAAACTGCGGGTGACCAAGGTCAACGTGGGCGAGGCCGAGCTGCTGGACATCGTCTGCGGTGCGCCGAACTGCCGCCAAGGCCTGAAAGTGTGTGTGGCCAAAGTAGGGGCGACCCTGCCGGGTGATTTCACCATCAAGAAAGCCAAGCTGCGCGGTCAGCCGTCTCACGGCATGCTCTGCTCTTTCAGTGAACTGGGTATCGACATTGAAGCCGATGGCATCATCGAGCTGCCGCTTGACGCCCCCATCGGGACCGATATCCGCGAATACCTCGCGCTCAACGACGTCAGCATCGATGTGGATCTGACTCCGAACCGTGCCGATTGCCTCGGTATCGCGGGTCTGGCCCGTGAAATCGGCGTGCTCAACAGCGTTGACGTGGTCGAGCCGACCTGGACGCCAGCTGTTGCCACTATCGATGCCACCTTCCCGATCCGGGTTGAAGCGCCTGCCGATTGCCCCCGCTATCTGGGTCGTGTCATCAAGGGGCTGAACCTGCAGGCCCAGAGCCCGCTCTGGATGCAGGAGAAGTTGCGCCGTGGCGGTATCCGCTCCATCGACGCCATTGTCGACATCACCAACTACCTGCTGCTGGAATACGGTCAGCCGATGCACGCCTTCGATCTGGCTACCCTGGAAGGGGGACTGGTGGTACGTCGCGCCCACGCTGATGAGCCGATGACCCTGCTCGACGGCAACGAAGTGAAGCTCAAAGAGACCACCTTGGTGATTGCCGATGCCAAAGGTCCTGCCTGCATGGCCGGTATCTTCGGTGGCAATCGCACCGGTGTTTTCGAGACCACTACCGACATCCTACTGGAGTGTGCCTTCTTCGCGCCACTCTCCATCACCGGTCGTGCCCGTGCCTACGGTCTGCACACCGACTCTTCCCATCGCTTCGAGCGCGGGGTCGATCCCGAGCTGCAAGCCAAGGTGATGGATCGTGCCACCCGTCTGCTGCTGGATATCTGTGGCGGCGAAGCCGGTCCGGTCATCGAGGTCAAATCCGATGCCCATCTGCCGAAAGCGGCACCCATCCGCTTGCGTCGTAGCAAACTCGACAAAGTGATAGGTATCAGCGTGGCTGATGCTCAGGTGGTCGAGATCCTGACTCGCCTCGGCATGCAGGTCACTGTGGATGCTGATGGTTGGACTGCGCTGGCTCCCTCCTGGCGTTTCGATATCGCCATCGAGGAAGACCTCATCGAGGAAGTGGCCCGCATCTACGGCTACAACAACATCCCGAACCTCAAACCGGCCGCATCTCTGGCGATGGTGGAGCAGGCAGAAGGGCAGGTGACCCTGAAGCGCGTGCGCGACCTGCTGGTTGACCGCGGTTTCCAGGAAGCGATCACCTACAGCTTCGTCGATCCCAAGACCCAGCAAACCCTGTTCCCGCAGAGCGATGCCATTGTGCTGCCCAACCCGATTTCGGTCGAGATGTCCGCCATGCGCGTCTCTCTGTTCCCGGGTCTGGTTCAGGCGGTGGTCTACAACCAGAACCGCCAGCAGCCGCGCGTGCGCCTCTTCGAGCAGGGTCTGCGTTTCATCAAGGACGAAAGCGCCGAGAACGGCATCCGTCAGGAGCCGATGCTGGCCGGTATCATCACTGGCAACCAGAGCGACGAGCACTGGGACATCAAGACCCGCGCAGCCGACTTCTTTGATTTGAAAGGGGATCTGGAAGCGGTGCTGGACTTGACCGCCGAAGGGGCCACTTTCACCTTCGAGCGTACCGAGCACAGCGCCCTGCACCCGGGCCAGAGCGCAGCCATCCTGCGTAATGGCGAGGTCATCGGCCACATCGGCGTGATCCACCCGAGCCTCGAGAAGAAGCTCGGTCTCAAGAGCCGCGCGGTGATGTTTGAACTGGAGCTGGACAAGCTGACCCCGGCCAAGGTACCGGTGGCTGCCGAAGTGTCCAAGTTCCCTGCCAACCGTCGCGACATCGCCGTGGTGGTCGATGTTGCGGTTCTGGCAGGTGATGTGCTTGCGGTAATTAAAAAAGTTGGCGGAAATCAGGTAGTTGGAATAAACTTGTTTGACGTATACCAGGGTGCTGGTATGGCAGAGGACAAGAAGAGCCTGGCCATCAGTCTTGTATTGCAAGACACCCAGCGCACCCTGGAGGAGAAAGAGATTGCCGAGACCGTAGACAATGTCGTGCGGGCCCTTGGTGAAGAGTTGAATGCATCCTTGAGGGATTGATCTATGGCGCTTACCAAAGCCGACATTGCAGAGCACCTGTTCACCCAGCTCGGGATGAGCAAGCGTGAAGCCAAAGATATGGTGGAAGCCTTCTTTGAGGAAATCCGACAGGCGCTTGAGCGTGGTGAACAAGTCAAGATTTCAGGCTTCGGTAACTTTGACCTTCGTGAGAAGAATCAGCGTCCCGGACGCAACCCCAAGACGGGCGAGGATATTCCTATCAGCGCCCGCCGCGTGGTGACCTTCCGGCCTGGCCAGAAGCTCAAGGCTAGGGTAGAAAATGTTGAACCCAACGAGTGATAAAAAGCCAGGCAGATGCCTGGCTTTTGTTTTCAGATGACCAAATTCCCCGTTTTTCTTCTGGGTGCCGTACTGGCACTGCCATTGCACGCCAAGCCTTTGCAGACCACAGTGCTGCCGTTGGCGCCGGCGACCCAAGCTTATGTAAATTCACTGAGTCAGCTTTCGCTCTGCTATCCTGCGACGCTTCCTCCACCATACCTGATGGCCGAGGGGGGACTGCTCAAGGATCGCCTCGCCCGGTTGCAGGAGCTGTTCCCGGTTCCCCTCGTGCTCAAAGAGTTGCCCGATTGGCAGACATTGCGCAACGGGCTCGCAGAGGGGGAATGCGACATCATTCCCTATGTCGGAACCCGCAAGAAGGCCGTGGAGGGCATGCGGTTAAGTCGTCCGATGATGGAGACCGATGCCGCCATCCTCTACAAGGGTGAAAATCTCAAACAGGCCCGCTTTCTGGTCTACTCGGTGGCAGACTCTGCCCGCCTGCTGCACGAGCTCTATCCTCAGGCGCGCATTATTTCCCTAAAAAGTGGAGTGAAGGTCTACGACGCGCTGCAGAGCGGCAAGGGTGACGCCTATCTGGGGGACTATCTGCAACTGCGCTATCTGATGCGCGAGTTTCCTGCCGATGGGTTGCGCCTGCGCCGCCTGTTTGGTGAGGATCGGATCATCAGCTATCGCCTGATGATGCGTGATCAGCCTGAGTTGGCCAATCTGGTGGACACCCTGATCCGTCATATGCCCGCCGGTACTATCTATACCGATCTGGCTCGCTATCTCGATCAGGGATCGCTCTACGTCAACCAACCCCACTTCAGCGATACCGAGCAGGCCTGGTTATCCGGCCGCGGGCGCACCATTCGCCTGGTGGTCAATCCCGAGTTGATGCCCTATAGCGGCGTCAATGATCTGGGGGAGCCGAAAGGGTGGAGCGCGGATGTGCTGCGCTGGGTCACCCAGGAGACTAGCCTAAAATACAAGCTGGTGCCTGCCGCCAGCAAGGCGGAGGCCGTAGAAAAGCTGCGCCGTGGTGAGGCGGACATGATGGCCGGCTTGCCGGAATCCCCTGCATTGACGGATCAGTTCATTTTCAGTCGGACGATCTCCACCAACCGGTTTGCCTTGATCAGCAAGCGCAAGGTGGTCGCCGATCACATCACCCAGCTCAAGCGCCAGCGCATTCTGGTGCCGGAATCCCTCTACGATCCCTCCTTGCTCGCCCTGCTCGGTGATCAGGAGTGGGTTCGCACCGACGGCCTTGAGCAGGGGCTTGCCGCGATCAAACAGGGCAAGGCTGACGCCATGCTGAGCGAGCTATATCAGCTGCAATATCCCCAGCGTACCAACTTGCTGGAAGGGCTCGATATCGAGGAGCTGGAAGATCGCTTCAGTCTTGGCTTTGCCATCAACAAGAGTCAGACCGAACTGGCCGGGGTGATGGATCGCAACCTGATGACGCTGACCAACACCCAGATTGACGAGCTTAACCAGCGCTGGCGCCGCTTGCTCGTCGTGCAGCAGCCCGGCGTGAGCTACGCCGCCTGGTTTGGCTCCATCGCCATGGCACTGCTGATCAGCGGTATCGTCATCGGCGGGATCTGGCGCTCCCGCCAGCAACTGGCTCGGGAGGTGGCCCAGCGTCACGCCGCCGAGAAGGCGCTGGCCATCGAGAGCGAGCTGCGGGAAACCATGTTTCAGGCGTTGCCGGTGCCCGTCTATCTGCGCAACAGCCAGGGCAAGGTTATCAAATCCAATAAACAGGGGCGACGTCTGGCCCTGCGCTATTCGCAGCAGTTGATGCTGCCGCCGGTGCAACCTCAGAAGAGTGAAGGGGAGTTGGTGCTGGGGGATCAGGTCTTCGCCTATGCCCAGCATCCGCTGCGGCTGGACAAGCAAGCACCCGCCACCGATCTCATCGCCCTGTCGGATATCAGTGTGCTGCGTGAGCAGGCCCGTTTTCTGCGTCAGGCAGAGCGCCGCCTGCGCGCCCTGACCAATACCGTGCCCGGCGTGGTGCTGCAGTTTATGTTCGAGCGGGGACGGGTGGGGGGTATCGAGTTTATCAGCCGGGGCTGTTACGAGCTGCTGGGGCTGGCGAGCCAGCAGATCCGCCGTGAGCCCAAACGGGTGCTCATTATGCTGGAGCGCGAGGATCGCCGCCGGGTAAGCTGTGAGATGTTCGCCATGTTGCAGGCGGGCAAACCCTTCGCATTCACCCTGCGCTATCACCATCCGACCAAGGGTCTGCGCTGGTTGCAGCTCTATGGCCGTGGCCGCAGTCAACCGCAGGGTTGGCGAATTTATGCGGTGATGCAGGATGCCACTGCCCGGGTCGAGCAGGATCAGGCATTGCAGCACTCCCATGAGCAGGCGCAACAGGCAGTTCTGGCCAAGGGGCGCTTTTTGGCCGCCATCAGCCACGAGATCCGCACGCCGATGAACGCCATGCTCGGCTTGCTGGAGTGGCTGGCCAGCACCCCTTTGTCCAGAGAGCAGGATTCGGCGCTGGCGCGGGTGCGTCAGGCGGGGGATGAGCTGCTCGGCCTGCTCAACGATGTGCTCGACTTTAGCCGCAACGAAAACAGCAAACTCTCCCTCTCGCCGCAACCCACTGATTTTGCCGAGCTGTGTGAGCACGTGGCGGCAGTGCACTGGACCAAGGCGCGGGCCAAGGGATTGCAACTGCGCCTTAAGTTGGATCCGGCTCTGCCTGCCCTGCAGACCCTCGACCCTCACCGGGTACGGCAAGTACTCCACAACCTGCTCTCCAATGCCATCAAGTTCAGCCTGCGTGGGGAAGTGGTGCTGTGGGCCGAGGTGGTCGCATCGACTTTGCGCTTCGGGGTCGATGATCAGGGGCCGGGGATCACCGCCAAGATGCGCAGCACGCTCTTTATGCCGTTCGAGCAGTTTGCCGTTGAAGGGCAGCTGCGGGCGCCCGGCACCGGTCTTGGTCTGGCGATCTGCAAGCAGTTGATCGAGCAGATGGGGGGGCTTATCGATGTCGAGGGGCGCGTCGGTGGCGGTAGCCGCTTCTATTGCGAGTTGCCGCTGAAGCGGGTGCAGCAGGAGCCGGACTGGCAACCCAATGTGCGGCAGCTGGCGCTCTCTTTACCCCACGATGAGGCGCAAGCGCTGTCGCCCTGGCTTAGTCGATTGGGGATCGCCACCGTCAGCAACGCCATTGATACGCTGCAAGCGGAGGTGGACGAGAAGGGGCTCTACTATTGGGCCTGGCAAGGGGAGTCCTGGGTGCCCGGGACCATCATCACTCTGCTGCAGCCACGGTTGACCCCGGATCAACCGGTGGCCGGCACCCAGCCCGGGCTCGGCATGCGGGTACTGCTGGTTGAAGATCACGATGTCAATCGCGAGCTGATCAGCCTGCAACTGGGGCAACTTGGTGCCAGCGTTATCACTGCCGCCAACGGGCAGCTGGCGCTGGAGATGCTGGCGCAGCAAGAGGTGGATTTTGTGCTGACCGATCTGCAGATGCCGGTGATGAACGGGGCCGAGCTGTGCAGGCAATTGCGCCAATCCGCCCGTTGGGCCCGTCTGCCGGTCTATGTGATCACCGCAGATCTCAGTGATCAGGCGGCAAGGGAGCTGCAATCCTGCGGTTGCGATGGCCATCTGGACAAGCCGGTCGCCCTCAAGGAGCTGGCGACCTTGCTGCGCCATATTGCCAAAGAGGGGAGCAATGTTGTCGCCCCGACACCGGTTGCCTCGCTGCTGACCGATGAACTGGCCGCCCTTTATCTGAAGGCTACCCGTGATGATTTGGCCGAACTTGAGCGCTGCAGCACAGAAGAAGATGAAGTTGGCGTGAATGCTGCTTTACACAAGTTGAAGGGGGCCGCCAGAATGGTAGGGGCGACTGCGTTAGTTGCGGTCATTGAAGAGTGGCAACAGGCGCCCCATCCGATGCTGCAAGCCAGATTGAACCGGGCACTGGATGAGTTTAGCCAGCAGTTTTCAAAGAGGGCTCAAGATGATCATCACTGATGAAGAATTACTGGCGTTGCTCGATTCGGAAGAGCATGAGGCGGCAGGATTTTGCCCCATTGTGCTCTATGCCCTCGACAGCACCGCCCATGAGTTGGCCAGCACCATGACATTGCCCTCCTATGTCACGCTGCACCGTACCCGACCGGATGCCTACTGGCAGTGGGAAGGGCTGTTTGCGGCCGGCGCCATCGCCCTTTACGACCCCGCCGCTCATCAGCAGGCGGATTACTTCCCCCAGTTGCAGCAGCATGAGGGAATTTACGCGATTGGCGAGGATTGGCTGGGGGGGCTTGCCGCCAGTTACCGTAAATGGTGCAACTGGCTGGCCGCTAACAAGGTGCTGCTGCTCGAGGATCACCCGTTTCAGGGGATGCAACTGCAACAGACCATCGCCGGGTTGGGGCTCTCCTGTCAGTGGGTACAGGATGAGTCGGCCTGTCTTGCGGCATTGTCGGCGGGCGACATCAGCCTGCTGGTGTGCGATCTCAGTCTGGTGGAGCAAGATGCCATCAGTCTGCTGATGAACCAGCCCCAGTTGCAGGAGGCCGGGCTGCCCATTGTGCTGCTTTCGGCCCATGAGCAGACGCTGATCGATGGTGCCCGCCGCCTGCTGCACGATGCCGGTTTCAACATTCTGGCGGCACTGGCAAAGCCGCTCGATTGCGACGAGCTGCTCAGGTTGCTGCGTCGACTCTATCTGGGCCCGCTGCGTCAACAGCGCTTGAGCGGCCAGCGCCGCACCATCCGCCGGTGGCAGGGGGAGGTGCAGGGTCAGCTAGGGCTGCTCTCCAGTCCCGCGACCCCTCATCCGGTCTGGCTGGCGGTGACGGGTTTGCCCAGCCGCTGGGATGCCCTCAAGGATTGGCTGACGGAGCTGTCGCGTACCCCAGCCGAGCTGACCCTGCTGATCCACCGTCGTGACCACCTGCTCGGCAATGCCGATCGCTTCGCGCTGGTGCTGCAAGCCAGTCTGGCAGGGAGCAAGTTGGCGCTGCTGCTCGATAACAGCCAGCATCTGCCATTCGATCTGCTGGAGCGTTTGCCGCTGCAAGCCTTGCTGCTAGGGCAGGGGATCTTGCCGGAGATGGAGTCCTTGACCGGTGACTCCCTGCTGGGACGCTTTATGGCCAGGGTTCGGGAGCTGGGGATCGCCGTCTATCTGGATGATCCTTACAACCTGCTCGACGTTGAAGTGTGGCGAGAGCGCGGTATGACGGGGCGCTGGTAAGCCATGCCGCGCTACCTCTGCTGGCCCATGCACCGGGAGCGCCTTGGCAAAGGGCTGGAGGGCTGGCCCCATCCGGTTTCCCGCGCCGCGCTGCCACTGGCGATGAATGTTGCAGAAGTGCCATGCCTGCTACGCGAGCTACACGGTGTTGCGCCTGCCCGCATGCTGGCCGCTTACGATGCTCTGAGTGAAGAGAGCATCTATCTGCGCTTTATGCGCCCGAAACGGACGCCGCCACCGGAACAGGTGGCCCAATTTCTCAATTACCATCCTGAACAACAGATCTCGCTGCTACTGACCGATCTGGCCGGTGAGCCGCTGGCTCAGGCGCAATCAATCCGCCGCCGCCTTCATCCCGATCGGGCGGAGTTCTCCTGCATCGTAGCGGATCACTTCCAGCACAAGGGGGCGGGGCGGCGCATTCTGCTGGCGCTGGCACTGCTGGCCAGGGCGGACGGGATCCGGGAGTGGACGGCGGAAGTGCTGGCCCAGAACCGGCCCATGCTGACCCTGCTCAAGCGCCTTGGCTTGCCGCTGACCCTGGTAACCGGGCGGGAGATGGTCTTTGTCAGACTGGATCTGTCGGTACTGGATGCCTGGTTACCCGTGCTGCCAGCGGCGCCGCTTAAGACCAAGGGCGAATAGTGACACTTTTTTCCCTGTGCTAAGGTCACATTTATTGTGCGGGGATAGACGGAGCAGCTTATGGCGCAGTCATATAAACATATCGTGATCCTGACCGGCGCGGGGATCTCTGCCGAATCCGGCATCAAGACCTTTCGTGCCTGCGATGGTTTGTGGGAAGAGCACAAGGTCGAGGATGTGGCGACTCCCGAGGGGTATGCCCGGGATCCCGAACTGGTGCTGCGCTTTTACAACTCCCGCCGCAAACAGCTGCAACAGCCCCAGGTTCACCCCAATCCGGCCCACTATGCGCTGGCCCGCCTCGAGCGACTGCTGCCCGGTTCGGTGACGCTGGTCACCCAGAACATCGACAATCTGCACGAGAGCGCTGGCAGCAAGAACCTTATCCATATGCACGGGGAGCTGCTCAAGGCCCGTTGCCCCGAGTCCGGTCAGGTGATCGAGTGGCGTGGTGATCTCCATCAGGACGAACTCTGCTCCTGTTGCCAGTTCCCTCAACCGATGCGTCCCCATGTGGTCTGGTTTGGCGAGATGCCGCTCGGGCTGGATCGCATCTACAACGCGCTGGCCCAGTGCGATCTCTTTATCTCCATCGGCACCTCTGGCGCTGTCTATCCGGCCGCCGGGTTTGTCCATGAGGCGGGCCTCAACGGCGCACACACCATCGAGCTCAATCTCGAGCCGAGCGAAGTGGGCAGCCAGTTTGATGAAAAACGCTATGGTCCCGCCTCTCTGCTGGTGCCCGCCTATGTCGATGAGTTGCTGGAGGCGTGCGGCATTCATCAACCGAGGCAAGTCGAGGGGCACAACTGGATGGAGATGCGTGAACGCTAGGCGCTAGGGATAGCAGAAAAGCAAAAAGGCGACTCGGGGAGTCGCCTTTTTGTTGTACGGTGCTTTTATTGTCCGGTAGCGGGTGCCTGTTACGATTGCGCGGGTAGGGGGGCGCTAGATTGCCTGATCACCAGATCCGGGTCTACGGTGATCAGATGGTTCTCCACCACCTCGCCGTTGATGCGGGCCAGCAGGCGGGTGACGGCGAGGCGCCCCAGCTCCTCTTTGGGCTGGTTGACGGTAGTGAGCGGCGGCGACATAAATTCGGCCAGTGCCACATTGTCATAGCCGACGATGGAGATATCCCGCGGGATCACCATCCCCGCCTGATGGGCGGCACTGATGGCCCCCATCGCCATCATGTCGTTGCAGACAAAGAGGGCGGTGGGGCGCTCGGGCAATGCCAGCAGACGAGTCATCGCCTGATGGCCGCTGGCGCAATCAAAGTCCCCCTCCTGGATCCACTCTTGATTGAGCGTGAGACCCGCCTCCTGCAACGCCAGCTCAAATCCTGCCTGCCGCTGGTTGGCGGGGGCGCGGCTGTGGGGGCCTGTGATGCAACCGATGGCGGTATGGCCCAATTCAATCAGATGGCGGGTTGCGAGATAACCGCCGTGGAAGGAGTTATCGGCGATAAGATCCACATCTTCGCTGACCAGCCCCCAATCCATCACCACCACTGGCAGGCTCTTGAGCCAGTCGAGCTGGTTGAACACCTCTTGCTGTCCTTCGCTACACATGATCAGCAGGCCATCGACCCGCTTGCGCAGCATCATTTTGAGGTAGGAGAGAGCGGTTTCTGCCTGCCCCTCGGTGTTGCCCAGCATCAGGTTGTAGCCCTGCTCGAAGCAGTAGCGCTCCACCCCGCGCACCACCTCGGCAAAGAAGGGGTTGCTGGAGGTGGTGACCAGCATGCCGATACTGTTGGTCTCCTTCACCTTGAGGCTGCGGGCCACCAGGCTCGGGGCATAGTTGAGCTCGCGCATGGCCGCAAAGACCCGCTCGCGGGTCTCCTCGGCCACAAAGCGGGTCTCGTTGATGACATGGGAGACGGTGGTGGTCGAGACCCCCGCCAGCGCCGCCACCTCCTTGATATTGGCCATCAGTGCCCCTGTGCAGTCTGCTCAAGCAGGAAGGTGTCGACCTCCTGCTTGCTCGGGATGGAGCTCTGGGCGCCGAAGCGGGTGACAGAGAGCGCCGCGGCACCGTGGGCAAAACGCACCGCGCTGTGGAAATCGGCCCCCGCCAGTTCCGCCGCCAGCAGAGCGCCGTTGAAGGTATCGCCCGCGGCAGTGGTATCCACCGCCTTGACCCGAAAGCCCGGGATCAGCTGTTGCTGCTGGGTGTTGCTGCAATAGACCCCCTGCGACCCCAAGGTGATCATCACGTCCGCAATGCCCATCTGGTGGAAACGGGCGGCCGCCTCGCGGGCGCTCGCTTCATCGGTGACTTTCACGCCTGTCAACAGCTCGGCCTCGGTCTGGTTGGGGGTGATAAGGTCGACCAGTGCCAGCAGCTCGCTTGAGAGCGGACGGGCAGGCGCTGGGTTGAGCACCACCCGGGTGCCGTGGGCGCGGGCCAGCCGTGCAGCCTCATGGACGCTCTCCAGCGGCACTTCCAGCTGCAACAGCAGGGTGTGGGCGTCGGCGATCATGGCTTCGTGGTTTTTCACCACAGCCGGAGTGATGGCCCCGTTGGCTTCGGCGGAGATACCGATGCTGTTCTCCCCCTCATCGCTCACATAGATGATGGCGATACCGGTCGGGAGCTTGGGATCGAGCTCGACGGCGCTGACGTCGATACCATCTTTGGCAAAACCGCTCTTCATCTGGTGGCCGATGGCGTCATCACCGATGCGGGCGATAAAGGATACGGGGGCGCCGAGGCGGGCGGCAGCAACCGCCTGATTGGCCCCCTTGCCACCGGGCACCACCTGATAGCTATGGCCGGTCAGGGTTTCACCTGGGCGAGGAAAGTGGGGAACGCGCAGCACGTGGTCTGCATTGACACTGCCCAGAACGACGAGACGATTCATGTTGACTACTCCTGATGCATCTTGGCTTGAACACAGTGATTGAGTGAGCCCAAGCCGGGAGGCACCTGAACGAGAGGGAAAAGGGGAGGCGAACCTCCCCTCGAGCACTTACTTGCTGACCACTTGCAGCGGTACCGGAATGGATTTCTCGACCGGCTGACCTTTCAGCACCTTGTCGGCAGTCTCGACGCCGATGGCTCCGATCAGCGCGGGCTGCTGGGCCACGGTGGCGGCCAGTTTACCCTTGGCAACGGCGGCTTTGCCATCGTCAGTGCCGTCGAAGCCGACGATCATCACCTCTTTGCCGGCAGCCTGCACCGCGCGGATGGCACCGAGCGCCATCTCGTCGTTCTGGGCGAACACCGCCTGTACGGTCGGATGCGCTGCCAGCAGGTTTTCCATGACGTTCAGACCCTTGGTGCGGTCAAAGTCGGCCGGCTGAGAAGCCAGCACCTGCAGCTTGTTGGCCGCCACGGCCAGGGCAAAACCTTCGCCACGGTCACGGGCGGCAGAGGTACCGGCAATCCCTTCCAGCTGAATGACCTTGGCGCCGGTACCCAGTTTTTCGGTGATAAAGTCACCGGCCAGCTTGCCGCCTGCCACGTTGTCGGAGGCAATGTGGGCCTTGACCTCACCTTGCGCGGCGCCACGGTCCAGGGTCAGCACCGGAATGCTGGCCTTGTTGGCGAGACGGATGGCATTGCCGACCGCTTCGGAGTCGGTGGGGTTGATCAGGATGGCGCCGACCTTGCGCACGGTGAGATCTTCCATGTTGGAGAGCTCTTTGGCCGGGTCATTCTGGGAATCCAGTACCACCAGCTCGTAGCCAAGCTCCTTGGCTTTGGCTTCGGCACCCTCTTTCATGGTGACGAAGAAGGGGTTGTTGAGGGTGGAGACCACCATGGCCAGGGTTTGATCGGCGGCATGGGCGGTGCCCAGCACGGACATGATGGCGGCAGCGAGCAGGGTATTGAGCTTTTTCATCATTTCATTCCTTGTGTGTGGCTTGTCTTATCAACGATTGCTTTTGTTATCGATCATCACGGCAAGCAAGATCACGCTGGCCTTGGCGATCATCTGGTAATAGGAGGATACGTCGAGCAGGTTGAGGGCGTTGTTCAGGAAGCCGATGATCAGCGCCCCTATCAGGGTACCCATGATGCGACCCTTGCCGCCCATCAGGCTGGTACCACCCAGCACCACGGCAGCGATAGCATCCAGCTCGTAACCCATGCCCGCCGTCGGCTGGGCAGAGGAGAGGCGAGAGGTAACGATAAGCCCTGCCAGCGCCGAGAGCGCGCCGCACAGACCATACACCGCCAGCTTCACCCGATCCACATTGATGCCGGAGAGACGGGTAGCCGATTCGTTGCCACCCAGCGCGTAGATGTAGCGACCGAGACGGGTATGGTTGAGCATGAACCAGGCGAGCAGGAAGACGATGGCCATCAACCAGATGGGCACCGGCAGACCGAACAGGTAACCGGTACCGAGCCAGGCGAAGTGATCGGCGCCATCACTGAAACCGGTGGAGATGGGGCGACCCTCGGTATAGACCATGGTGATACCGCGCAGGGCGGTCATGGTGACCAGGGTGGCGATAAATGCCTGTACCTTGCCCTTGGCAATGATGAGGCCGCTGACGCCGCCCAGCAGGGCACCGGCACCCAAGGTGAGGGGCACCACCAGCCAGATCGGCAGCTCCATGGCGACCATGGTGGCCGCCAGCGCACCGCACAGGGCCAGTACCGAGCCGACCGACAGATCGATACCGGCGGTGAGGATAACCAGCGTCATGCCGACCGCCATGATGGCGTTGACCGAGGTCTGGCGCAGGATGTTGAGCAGGTTGTCGGCGGTGAAGAAGTTGGGGCTCAGAAAGGAGACCACACCAATCAGGACCAGCAGCGCGACTAGGGATTTGTTCTCGATCCACCACGCCTTGCTCATGACGCCACGGCGGGAAAGGGTTTGGGTTGTCATTGGGATGCCTCTTGCTCTGCTTGCCACTGTTTACCGACTGCCGCCGCCATCAGCTTCTCCTGATTGGCATCGCGGGTGTTGAACTCTGCGCTGATGCGCCCTTCGTGCATCACCATGATGCGATCGCTCATGCCGAGCACTTCCGGCATCTCGGAGGAGACCAGAATGATGCTCATTCCCTCTTTCTTGAACTGGTTGATTAGCTGATAAATTTCCTTCTTCGCCCCCACGTCGACGCCGCGGGTCGGTTCGTCGAGGATCAGCACCTTGGGCCGGGTCAACAGCCCCTTGGCGATGGCCACCTTCTGCTGGTTGCCGCCAGAGAGCAGCTTTATCAGCTGATCCTGACTCGGGGTCTTGATGTTGAACAGACGCACATAGTCGCTCACCGCCTGCCGCTCGGCCTTGCCGTCGATCTTGCCGTTGCTGATGAACTCGTCGAGGGCGCAGAGACTCATGTTTTCGCGCACCGACAGCTCCAGCACCAGCCCATCCCCCTTGCGATCCTCGGAGATATAGGCGATGCCGGCGGCCAGACCATCGGCCGGGCTTTTGGGCACCAGAGCATGACCGTCCACTGCCACTTCACCGGCGCTGATGGGGCTGGCGCCGTAGATAAGCTTCATCAGTTCGGTGCGGCCGGAGCCCATCAGGCCGCTAAAGCCCAGAATTTCCCCCTGACGCAGGGAGAAACTCACCCCGCGCACGCCGGGACCAGCCAGATCTTTCACCTGCAGGCTGACGGGGCCAAGCTCGCGTTCAAGACGCGGGTACTGCTCTTCCAGCCGGCGACCAACCATCATCTCGATGATCCTGTCTTCATCCAGATCGCTCACCGCCTTCTCGCCAATCCACTTGCCATCGCGCAGCACAGTGACCCGATCGCAGATCTCGAAGATCTCCTTGAGGCGGTGGGAGATATAGACGATGCCGCAACCCTGCTCACGCAGCTCGCGGATCACCTTGAACAGCTGCTCGGTCTCGGTATCGGTCAATGCATCGGTCGGCTCGTCCATGATGATGACGCTGGCATCGAACGACAGCGCCTTGGCGATCTCTACCATCTGCTGTTCGCCGATGGAGAGATCCCCTAGTCGGGTATCCGGGCCATGCTTGACGCCAAGTCGCGCCAGCAGGCCGCTTGCCCGCTCGCGCAGCTGTTGGTGGTCGATGTTGCCAAAACGGGTACGGGGTTCGCGACCGAGGAAGATGTTGGCGGCAATCGACAACTCCGGCAGCAGGTTCAGCTCCTGGTGGATGATGCTGATCCCCTGATCCTGAGAATCGCGGGGGCCCTTGAAGTGGACCGGTTGACCGCGGTAGCTGACGCTGCCCGCATCGGCCTGATAGATACCGGTCAGCACCTTCATCAGGGTGGATTTGCCGGCGCCATTTTCACCGAGCAGGGCCATCACCTGGCCCGGATAGACCCGCAGACCCGCTTCGTCGAGGGCGCGTACACCGGGGAAGGTCTTGACGATCCCGGTCAGCTCCAGAATGGGTGAGAGGGGGGAGGTTGTGCTCATTTGCAGCTTCCTTGAAGAGGCCTTCTTTGAAGAATTCAGAACGCTACACCGGCGCAGAGGATCAGGTTGGCGTAGGGAGTCACCTCGCCGCTGCGCACGATCGCCTTGCTCTGGCGGGAGCGGGTTTTGAACTCCTCATGCAGGCAGTATTCGATGGCGATGGGCTTGCCCTGGGCGGCTGCGTGGGCTTCAAGCTGATCGACCAGCGCCTGATGGGCGGCGGGGCTGATCTGCTTGATCTCGCTTGCCATGATCACCTTCTCCACCACCAGATCGGTGAGCAGGGCGGTCAGTACGGTTTCAAGGCTGGGCGTCCCCGCCATCAGCGCCAGATCGATCCTCTCCGGACCTGCCGGAATGGGCAAGCCAGCATCGCAGACGGTGATCTCGTCGGTGTGGCCCATCTGTGCCACCAGAGCACTCAGGGGAGCATTGAGCAGTACGCCTCGTTTCATACAGCACCTCATCAGGCCTTGGCCCGTCAATCTGTGAACCGTTAGGCAACCGGTTACGCAACCGGTTGCGTCATGGCGCAAAGATAGGCTTTTTACTAAGGAAGGGCCACGGCAAAACCACGGAAATGTGAAAACGATCTCAAAGGCGGGAGAAGAAGTGCAGGGGAGGAGGCAGGAAGGGTGTCAGCAGAGCCCTGACACCCTTGTAATTCATCTAACTATTGATTTTATGGTTAGTTGGCCAGTGCCTTGGCGACCGCCGGACGGCTCAGCATACGCTGATAATGATCGGCAACCTTGGGGAATTCACTGATCTCGATCCCATCGCTTTTCAGCCAGCCCGCGACCACGAACAGATAGATGTCCGCCACGCTGAACTGCTCGCCCAGCACCCAGGGGCCTACCAGATAGTGCTGCTCAATCTGGGCAAAGCCATCGCGCATATTGCTGGCGACTTTCTGCTGCATGGCGGCAATGGCCTGCTCGTCATCGGCCCAGCGGCTGCCACGGCGACCGTGGGCGTGGGAGACATGCACGGTGGAGGCGAGGAAGCTGTTAACCTCCTGCATGCAGGCCAGCAGGAACGGGTTGTCCAGCGGCACCAGTTTGGCATCGGGGAAGCGCTGTGCCACATAGAGCAGCAGGGCCGGGGTCTCGGTCAGGGTGCCCTGCTCGGTGGTCAGGGCAGGCACCCGCCCTTTGGGGTTGATGGCAAGATACGCAGGATCACGCTGCTCACCGGCGGCGAGGTTGACGAGACGGGGTTGGAACGGGGCATTCGCTTCCAGCAGGGCAATCTGCACGGCCATGGCACAGGTGCCGGGAGCGAAATAGAGGGTCAGATCGGACATGAATACTCCTGATTGGCTCAGGCCACCCGCGATATCGACGAAAGATTGCTTCGCGGAGCACCACGGGCAGTCATGAAAAAGAAAGGGGGCAACGCTTGCCCCCACAGCCAATCTACACCCCTAAGGGGTGATGAAAAAGCTCAGAATTAATCGGCTTTGGCCACCTTGTTATTCGCCCACATCCTAAGCCCCTCGGCCAAAAGCACGAGCCAACGGGCGCTGAGTTGGATGGGAGCGAATGGGGCCGCCGCAATTATTATCAATAAGACAGAGTTTTATTCCCCATATAGCTTAATTTCCAATACATTGGCGATGGCACTGCCATTCCAGTGGTATTCCAGATGCTGGGCTTGGTGGATCTTGGTGACCAAGCGTGGGCGATAGAGCACATGGCAGTTATGACCGCTGTGGCGCACAGAACGGTAGTGGATACCGTCCATCCCCTGGGTTTTCTGCTCATGGGCAAAAGCTTGGGATTGACCATAGTTGGTCGCGTGATAAAGCGGGGTGGAGAGAAATTCCGAGCGGGTAATATCGACCAGCTTGGCGTTGAACTCGGTATAAAGCACTCGCATTTGCACTTTCTGAGCAGGTTCGTTGGTGTAGCCGAATATTCGTTCCTGGTGATAGACCGTCTCTTTGATGGCAGTATCGAGCAGGGGAGCGCAGTAGTAACCGCCGAAATCGCCAGTGGTGAATCGGGCTCCTTCCGGGTTTATATGGGTAAAGGCGGCCATTACATAGCTGCTGCCATTTAGCCCCACCAACCAATCCTCTTTTGGTACCAACGACAGATCACCTGCCTCTGCATTCAACCGATCATTGGTCAGTGACTCGATGGCCCAGACGGCCTCCAGCTCGTCCGCATTGGCCACGTCTTCATAGAGGTCGATGGTGGGGTAGCGGCTTGGAATGATCCGATAGGCTCGCTCCCCCTTGAGTTCAATCAGTGGCGGCTCTTGCATCAGGCCATTCCCCCGCGCCAGGCATGCAGGCGGGTGGCCACTTCATACAAATCAGCCACGCGACCCGCATTCATAATGTCCATCGCGCTGCGCCCGGCAAAGAAGGGGTGGCTGTTGGGTTTACGCACCCAGCCGTAGATGCTGTCGTCGGCACTGAACAGCATCCTCAGACACTTATGGATATTGAGGATGTAGCTCATCCGTTCTTGCATATCCATGGTCAGACGGATCCCGCCGCTTGACTCTTTGTATTTGTTCAATGTTGAACGGGATGAAATGCCAAGAAGTTTCAGCTGTTCATCCGTATTGCAGTGCCATTTATCCAGAATACGGAATACCACAGGCAGTGCCTTGCTGGGGTCAATGGCACCATTTTTCAGGGCTTTTTGTGCAGTGTTGGCCATATGTCCTCCTGATGTAGCCTTCGCCAGACAGCTGTCTAGCGCGTGAAATGTTAACTTGAGTTTAGTGTAGAAGAAATGTGCATATATGTACACATATATACATACATATACATTTGAAGTTGGGCAGTTGGGCGCGATCCAGCGGCTGCAGCATCCCCTCTTTGGCCATTTTCGAGATGAAGTAGGTGCTGGGCACCACCACGTCATAGCCGTCGCCATGGGTTTTCAGCTTGGCGTAGAGGGTCTCGTTGGATTCGTAGGTGGAGTAGATCACCTTGATGCCGGTCTCTTGCTGGAACTGCTCCAGCAGGCCATCCGGCACATATTCCGACCAGTTGTAGAAGTAGACCACCTTGTCGCCGGCCGCGTGAGCGCTCTGGCTCAGCAGCGGGGTGGTGAGGGTGAGGGCGGCTGCCAGCAGGGCGCCGGCCTTGTGTTGGATTGTCATCAACAACTCCTTGGGGTTATGGGGCCTTGCGGCCCACCGTGACAGAGTTCGCCAAAGGTGGCGGGGACGAAACGGGCAGGGTCAACCCTGCCGTTTACGCAGTAACAGTTGCGCCAGCAGCACCATCCCGAGGGAGGCGACCAGCATCAGGGTGGCCAGGGCATTGACCTCGGGAGAGACCCCCACCTTGACCATGGAGTAGATCTTGAGTGGCAGGATCTCGTAGGCAGGGCCGGTCACAAAGGAGCTCACCACCACGTCGTCCAGCGACAGGGTAAAGGAGAGCAGCCAGCCCGCCATCACCGCCGGCAAGGCCAGCGGCAGTATGATGCGGCGCAGGATGATCCACTCGCCAGCCCCCAGATCCCGCGCTGCTTCCAGCATCCGCACATCAAAACCGCACAGCCGCGAGTAGACGGTGATCACCACGAACGGCAGGCAGAAGGTGATGTGGGCGATCAGTAGCGACCAGAAGCCCAGCGCAATGCCGGTCACCACAAACAGGGTCAAGAGTGAAATAGCCATCACAATATCGGGGGACATCATCACCACGAACAACATGCCGCTCACATACTGCTTGCCGCGAAAACGGTAGCGAAACAGCGCCACGGCGGTGAGGGTGCCGATCAGGGTGGCTGCGGTGGCGGTGAGGGCGGCGATGGTCAGGGAGTGCTGGGCCGCCTGCATCAGGCTGGCGCTGGCAAACAGCTTCTCATACCAGCCCAGGGTAAAGCCGCGCCAGTCGATGCCATATTTCGACAGGTTGAAGGAGTTGGCGATCAGCACCCCGATGGGCACATAGAGATAACCAAACACCAGCAGCAGGAACAGAGCTTTCAGTGCGCGCATCATGCCAGCTCCCCCTTCTTGCTCAATAGCTTGCCCGCCCGCCAGTAGCAGTAGACCAACAGCGCCATCAGCACCGTCAGCATCACGCTGATGGCCGCGCCAAAGGGCCAGTCACGGCTGTTGAGGAACTGGGTCTTGATCAGGTTGCCGATCAGCAGGTGCTTGGCGCCCCCCAGCAGATCGGAGACATAGAACATCCCCATGGCGGGCAGGAACACCAGCAGACAACCGGCGATGATGCCGGGCAGGGTGAGGGGCAAGATGATCCGCACCAGCCGCTGCCAGCCGTTGGCGCCCAGATCTCGCGCCGCCTCCAGTAAACGGCCATCCAGCTTCTCGATGCTGGAGTAGAGCGGCAGCACCATAAAGGGGAGCAGCACATAGACCAGCCCGATGATGACGGCCACTTCGGTATACATCATCTGCAGTGGCCGCTCGATAAGCCCCAGATCCAGCAGCCAGCCGTTGATCAATCCCCGGGTACCGAGCAGCACTTTCAACGCATAGGTGCGGATCAGGGAGTTGGTCCAGAACGGCACCACCACCAGAAACAGCAGCAACGGGCGGATGCGTGTTGGCAGATGAGCCAGCAGCCAGGCAAAGGGGTAGCCCACCAGCAGGCAGATAGCGGTGGCGAGCAGCGCTAGCCAGAGGGAGTGGAGCAGCACCTGAAAGTAGAGCGGGTCCAGCAGGCGGCCATAGTTGCTCAGGGTAAAGAGCGGCGCGATAAGTTCGGACTCATCACGGGTCAGGAAGCTGACGCCGATGATCATCAGGTTGGGCAGGAAGACAAACAGCGTCAGCCAGCCGAGGATCAGCGCGATGGCCGTGTTGCGAAAGCCGTTGTGGGCAAAGCTGTGCGCTACCCGCAGATTAGTGAGGCTCATAGGGCAGCACCACCTCCCAGCTGTCGACCCAGTGGATCGCCACCTCCTGACCGAGACGGTAGTCAAAGTCGGGGTCATCCTCGTCGAAGAACTCGGAGATAAGCAGCTGTTTGCCACTGTCGAGCTCGATCACCGAATCCAGCGTCGCCCCCTTGTAGTTGCGCTCGCGGATATTGCCCCGCAGCGCGCCGCTCTGATCGTCATCCTGATCGAGAATGCGCAGATCTTCCGGGCGTAGCAGCACCAGCACCTTGTCGTCTGGCTGGAACGGCAAGGCGGTATGGAGCAGGCACTCGCGCCCCTCTACCTCGGCCTGCCAGATGCCGGGTTCGCGCTGGCTGATCAGTTTGCCATCCATCACGTTGATCTCGCCGATAAAGCGGGCCACGAACAGATTGGCTGGCGATTCGTAGATATCGCGCGGCGTGCCACGCTGGATGATTTGGCCCCCCTCCATCACCAGGATGCGATCAGACATGGTGAGTGCCTCTTCCTGATCATGGGTGACGAAGACAAAGGTGATGCCAAGGCGACGTTGCAGCGCCTTGAGCTCGCTCTGCATCTGTTTGCGCAGCTTGTAGTCGAGCGCAGAGAGGGATTCGTCGAGCAGCAGCAGGCGGGGCTTGTTGACCACGGCGCGGGCGATGGCGACCCGTTGCTGCTGGCCGCCGGAGAGCTGATCCGGGCGGCGATTGGCGAGCTCGGTGAGCTGCACCATGGCCAGCGTCTCCTCTACCCGCTGGCGGATCTCGCTGGCGGGTACCTTCTGCATCTCAAGGCCAAAAGCGACATTCTCAAACACCGTCATATGGGGAAAGAGCGCATAGCTCTGAAATACGGTGTTGATGTGCCTGTGTTCGGCGGGGATATGAGTGATCTCGTCTGCGCCCAGGTGGATGGTGCCACCATCGGCCGACTCAAGCCCGGCCAGCAGGCGCAGCAGGGTGGTCTTGCCACAGCCGGAAGGGCCCAGCAGGGTAAGAAATTCACCATCGTAGATTTCAAGGTCAAGGTCACTCAGGATCACCTTGCCATCGTATTTTTTGCTGATCTTGTTCAGCGCGACAATTACCTGTGGATTGTTCATCATCCGCCAGTCTCACCCCAGCCAGTGGCCATCGTGTTGAAAGAGGGCCGCATTCTATGCAGCCGACACATGAAATTAAAGGTTTTTTGGCCCGAATTAGCCGCAAGTGCGCAGGAAAAACGGCTACGAATAGCAGACCAAATCGCTATAATGTGCCACCTGATTTGGTCGTTTTCGATATTGGATAGTCAATTGAGTAATAAAATGCGTATTGGCGGCTCCCTTGAGCAGTCTCTGAACCAGGGCTACCGCCTTGATCTGAAAGGGGTCATCCAGGAGGGATGGCAACAGACTCGCCGTACCGGATTTGGCCTGCTGCTGGCTATTGTCGGGGTGACGGCGATCTGGATCCTGTTTAGCAATGTGCTGCTGTTGCCCTATCTGGGGGATGACAGCCAGATGAATGTGGCCATGGTGCTGAGTCTGCTGATGGCGGTGGTGATGGCCCCCATGACCAGCTCGCTCGATATGCTGGGGTTGCAGCAGTCGGTCGGGGTGCGTGCCCGCGCCAACCAGGTGTTCGACTTCTTCCGCCACTTTGTACGCCTCGGCATGTTGAGCCTGCTTGGCAGTCTGCTCACCAGCCTGTTTGGCCCACTATTCGATCTGCTGGGATTGCCCGCCGTACTCTCTTTCATCCCCTCGGCCCTAATCGGCATGGGGCTGCTCTTTACCGTACCTCTGGTGCTGGAGCGCGGCCTGACGCCGCCTCAGGCCATTGTGGTCTCTCTCAAGCTCTTCGCACGCGGCTGGCCCAGCATTGTGCTGTTCCACGGCGTGATGACAGCGCTCTTCTTCCTGGCTCTGATCCCCATGGGGTTGGGGCTTATCTGGGTGGCACCGCTCTATTTCAACTGCAAGGGGATCCTCTATCGGGATCTCTGCGGCGTGGCAGTAGAGGTTAACGAGGTGACAGAAGGCCCCAACCATTTCAATGCATGATGCAAAAGGACGTTGAATGACCCGTCGATATGGAGTGACCAAGGCTGTGTGCCAGAGTCTGCTGGCCACGCTCTTGCTGCCAGGGCTGGCGCTGGCTGAGCCGGTGCTGGATCTGCAATACAGCACCTTCTACAGCCAGATGAAGACCTTTGCCAAAGGGGAGTTTGGTCACGCCAGACTGGGGTTTTATCTGACCGATCCGCAAAATGGTCAGCGCTGCGGCCTCACCTTTGCCCGGGTTGCAACCGACAGCAAGGAGGTCGCGGGCGAGGTAACGGTCGATAGCGAACTGCGCCTGCCTTTTGATGAGGATCTCAACCTCGACAAGGGGATCGTGACCGTCGGCCTGAAAGAAGAGCACGCCACTTGCGATATGACGGTGCAGGTGATGGCCGACGCACCGAACGGGCCCGAGCTTCAACTGGCCGAGCTGGCGGCCCGTCAGCAGCAGATGCAGTCGCTGCTCGACAAGATGGCGGGCATGGTCGGCAAGCACTTCCTGCCGAAGATGGAAGGGGTACGCATTACCCTGGTGCAGCAGAGCGGCACTGCTTATCTGATTGATGGCGCCCGTCAGGAGGCGCTGCCCTGGCAGGAAGGCCACCTGCTGCTGAGCAATGAGCAACTGGCCGCGTTCGCGACCGGGCAACTGCGCTTGCAGGGTGAGGTGCTGCGGTTGACCCCCTGGCTGCACAAAGGCTGAGGCCGGTGGTGCTGTCACCGCAGTAACAGGCCAGTCCAGAAAGCAAAAAGGAGCGATGATCGCTCCTTTTTTATTGCGTGGCGTTTGCCCTGTGAGCGCGGCTTAGCGCACTTCAATCACATCCAGCATGTCCATCTCGTCGATATCCAGCAGCGGCGCCTTTGGCATCTCGGGCGGATCAAACGCCTTGTCGCCGCCATCTATGATGCCGGAGTCGCGGTTGATGCTCTTGAAGTCAAACAGCTTGTGGTCGAGCAGATGGCTCGGGATCACGTCCTGAATGGCGGTGAACATGGTTTCGATACGACCGGGGAAGCGGCGATCCCAATCCTGCATCATCTGCTTGATGGCCTGACGCTGCAGGTTCTCCTGCGAGCCGCACAGGTTGCACGGAATGATGGGGAAGGCTTTGACGTCTGCGTAGCGGATCAGATCCTTCTCTTTGCAGTAGGCCAGCGGGCGGATCACCACGTTCTTGCCATCGTCGCTCACCAGCTTGGGCGGCATGGACTTGAGCTTGCCACCGTAGAACATGTTGAGGAACAGGGTCTCGAGGATGTCGTCGCGGTGGTGGCCAAGGGCAATCTTGGTGCAACCCAGCTCCTGGGCGGTGCGGTAGAGAATACCGCGGCGCAGCCGTGAGCAGAGTGAGCAGGTAGTTTTGCCTTCCGGTACCTTCTCTTTGACGATGGAGTAGGTATCTTCCTCGACGATCTTGTACTCGATGCCGAGGGAATCCAGATACTCGGGCAGCACATGCTCGGGGAAACCGGGCTGCTTCTGATCCAGGTTGACGGCAACCAGATCGAAATGGATGGGGGCGCTGGCTTTGAGGCTCATCAGTATGTCGAGCATACCGAAGCTGTCCTTGCCGCCGGAGAGGCAGACCATGACCTTGTCGCCCTCTTCAATCATGTTGAAGTCGGCAATGGCCTGACCCACGTTGCGCCGCAGGCGCTTCTGCAGTTTGTTAAAACTGTATTTTTCTTTGGCGTTCAGCTCTTCTAGCATGCTCGTAAAACCCGGGACACAAATAAGCGCGTTATTATAGCTATGTCCCGGGGGAGGGCAAGGTGCCAGGCACCTTATGATTGATTGCGACGACTGTCGACCGGGCAGCTGTAGTCCGCCGGTTTGAGGATCAGGATGTCGCAGGAGAGGCGGTCAATCACATGTTCGGCAGTATTGCCGAGCAAAGCGGCAGAAAGACCGGTACGGCCGACGCAGCCCATGATCATCAAGGTCGCCTTGAGCTCTTCGGCCATATCCGGCAACACCTCTTCCGGTAGTCCTTCAGCTACCCGGGTCCAGAGATGACCGATCCCGAACTTGTCGGCATGGCTGAGCAGCAGGCTTTCGTGGTGTTTGCGGATCGCCTCGTTGTAGGCGTTGGGATCAAACTCCGGCAGCTCGATGGCCACGTTGACCGGGGTGCCCGGGTAGGTGTTGACCAGATAGAGGTTGGAGCCCAGCAGCTCGGCGATGTCGCTCCCCTCCTGGGTGATCCGTTCGTTCAGCACTTTCTGGTCCGGATCGTCGCTTGAGCAGTTGATGGCAGCGATGATGTTGCCGCCCCGTTGCCAGTGACCCTCCTTGACCAGCAGCACCGGACAGGGGCATTTGCGCAGCAGGTGCCAGTCGGTGGGGGTAAAGATGAAGGTTTGCAGGAAGCTGTGATGGTGAGTGGCTTTGACCACCAGATCGTGGCGCTGCTCCAGCACTTCCTGAATGACACACTCGAAGGGGCGATTGTGCCAGACCACTTTCACTTCGCACTCGATCCCCTTTGCCCGATAGGGGGTCAGGATCTCGTCCAGCCACTCACGTCGCTGTGAAATGACGCCGTCGCGCATCTCTTGCCGCTCGTCCACCGAGAGCATGGCGGTCATTTCATACGAGAAGTCATAGATGGTGAGCAGCAGGGTCAGATGGGCGTTTTCGTCCAGCTCGGCGACTTTGACTGCCCGTTCGAGGGCGATTTGACGCTCCTCTTCTGGATTGATAACCACCAGAATATTCTGATATTTGACCATCTTCTCCTCCTTGGAAAAGTCCAATGACAGCAGAATCTTAGCCATTACAGCTTAGCGCAGGACGAGGGTATGGGGAACGTACCGGATCACATTCCAGAGGAAAGGATCCGGCAGGGAAAGCGGGGTTTAAGACGTGTGCTCAGCCACAGGCTGGTCGGGTTGCACCGGCCATTATGCCCAAGGCACCCTGATCCAGCACGGTAATGTATTTGCCTTTGACACTGATAAGCCCTGACTTCTGGAAACGGCCGAGCAGACGACTGATGGTCTCGACGGTCAATCCCAGGTAGTTGCCGATATCGCCACGGGTCATGGAGAGACGGAACTCCTTGGCGGAGAAGCCGCGCTCGGAGAAGCGTACCGACAGGTTGTGCAGGAAGGCGGCGAGGCGCTCTTCGGCATTTTTCTTGGAGAGCAGCAGGATCATCTCCTGATCGCCCATGATTTCGTTGCTCATCAGACGCATGATCTGCTGACGCAGCTTGGGCATCTTGCCGGAGAGATCGTCGAGCACTTCAAACGGGATCTCGCACACCATGGCGGTTTCCAGCGCCTGGGCGAAGGAGGGGTGTGCCTGTTTGTGGATGGCATCGAAACCGACAAGATCTCCCGCGAGGTGGAACGCGGTGATCTGCTCATCCCCTTGCTCGGTGATGGTGTAAGACTTGATGGTCCCGGAACGGATGGCATAGAGCGATTTGAACTCATCGCCAGCCTTGAACAGCTCTTCACCTTTCTGGATCGGCTTCTTGCGCTCGATGATGCTGTCAAGCTGATCGAGCTCGTTGTCGTTCAGAGTGAAGGGAATACAGAGCTGACTGATGCTGCAATCCTGGCAATGAATTGCACAGCCACCGCTCTGGATACGTCTGCCAGGTTTCTTTTCCGGGATCATAGGCTCATACGAATAATTGATTTATATCAAACAAGTTTACCATCAACTCATCCGTTTTGGATAGGGTTTCAAAAGGAAGCAATGCCAATCCACAGGGTATGTACCCCGAACAAAATGAGCAGCAGGGCACCACCAAGGCGCAAACTGCGCAGGGTGAGCCAGTATCTCAGGCGATCAGCAAGCCCCCCGAGCGCGAACAAGGTGGGCAGGGTGCCGAGACCAAAAAAGAGCATGATCAGCGCACCACCACTGGCCGAACCGGCCGCCGCGCTCCAGGTCAACATGGAGTAGACCAGCCCGCAGGGGAGCCAACCCCACACCATGCCAAAGGGCAGTGCCTGCACAGGCGAGGTGAAGGGGAGAAACTTGCCCGCCAGCGGTTTGATACGGGGCCAAAGTCTGGCGCCGAGCCGCTCCAGCAGCAAGATCCCTTGCCACCAGCCCGCTAGATAGAGACCAAGCGCAATCATCAATAGCGCTGCCACCAGACGCAAGCCGGCGATGGCGTGTTTGCCTGCGCCCAGCTCGCTGGTGGTGGCGAGCAGGCCGCCCACTAGTGCACCTGCAATCACATAGCTCAGGATCCGGCCGAGGTTGTAGTTGAGCAGATAGGCAAGCCGCCCCCAGAAGTGTTGCTTGTTGGCTGGGATCGCCATGGAGAGCGCGGCGGAGACGCCACCGCACATGCCGATGCAGTGGGCAGAGCCTGCCAGTCCGACCAGCAGGGCGCCGGCCAGATCAAGGTTGTGAGTCATGGTCAGCAGGCTTTGCGGGTTTGTGGGCAGGTTGCTCTTCGTCAAACAGGATGTTGGAACCCTGCCGGTCGAGATCTTCAAACTGCTCGGAGCGAATGGCCCAGAAGAAGACGACCCCGGCGATGATCACAAACAGGATGGCGATGGGGATCAGGACAAAAATTATATTCATGAGAGGTACCTTGGCGTTCATCCTTGGCAAGCGTCCCCTATGGTAACCCTGTTCGGGCAGGGGGCCAGCCGCTATCAGTGAGAAATGTGGTCTGCATCGGAGGCAGGCCACATTTTCAGCTATTTTCCGCCACCGGTCTTATCGGTTGAGGCGCATGGAGTTGGTTACCACGATGAGGGAGCTGAGCGACATGCCCGCCGCCGCCAGATAGGGGGGCAGCCAGCCGCAGGCTGCCAGCGGCAGCACCAGCAGGTTGTAACCGATGGACCAGGCGAAGTTCTCGATGATGATCTTGCGGGTACGCATTGCCAGCACTCTGGCCTCAAGCAGTCGGCTCAGGTCATCGGCCAGCAGGATGGCATCGGCGCTGTTTTTCGCCAGATCGGTGCCACCGGCCATGGCGAACGAGACGTGCGCCCCGGCCAGTACCGGCGCGTCGTTGATGCCATCGCCCACCATGATGCTGATATCCCCCTGGGCTTCCCGGGCCTTGAGGTAGGCCAGCTTGCCATCGGGCGAGACCCCCTTGACCAGCTCATCCACGCCCAGCTCGCGGGCAATCTCGTCTGCCTGCAAAGAGCTGTCGCCAGTCAGCACGGTAGTTTGCAGACCGGCCGCCTTGAATGCCGCGATCAGCGCCCTGGCATCGGGGCGCAGGGTATCTTCCAGATTGAAGCGGGCCAAGACCAGCTGCTCGTCGGCCAGATAGATAGCCAGACCGCGGCCGCGTTCTTGCGCCGGATCCAGCCCAAGCCAGCGGGCACTGCCGATGCGGTAGCGTACGCCATCCACCAGCGCTGTGATGCCGTGACCGATGACCGGGGTGATCTCGCGGGCGGATGGCAGCACACTGATACTGTCGGCGGGCAGCCGGAAGGCGCGGGCTATGGGGTGCTCGGATTGCGCCTCCATAGCCCGGGCGATGGCGAGGCATTGCGTTTCGTCCATCTCTGCCAAGGTGGTGGTGCCTGTCAGACTGATCTCACCTGTGGTCAGGGTACCGGTCTTGTCCATCACGATCCTGTTTGCCTTGGTCAGTACGTCCAGCACGTGACCACGGCGCAGCAGAATGCCGTTACGGGTCAGATTGGCGGTGGCCGAGGTCAGCGCCGTCGGGGTGGCCAGAGAAAGGGCACAGGGGCAGGTGGCAACCAGCACGGCGAGGGTGACCCAGAATGCCTGATCCGGTTGATGGAAGTGCCAGAAGGTCCAGACCGCAGCGGCAATGATCAGCAGCACCAGAATAAAGTGGCGCGACAGTTGATCCGCCATCTGGGCGATGGCCGGTTTGTCATCGAGGGCATGATCCTGCAGCCGCATGATCTGGGCGATCCGAGACTCTTCAATACGGTGGCTGACCCGGATCTGCAGCGGCGCATCCGTGTTGATGGTGCCGGCATAGACCTGATCTCCGCGCTGTTTGAGCAGGGGCAGCTGTTCACCGGTCAGCATGGATTCGTTGATGCTGGTTTGTCCTTCGACAATGATGCCGTCCGCTGGCAAGGTGGCACCGGCCAGTACCCGAACCCGATCGCCGACCTGCAAGGTCTTGGCTGCCACTTCACGTTCCCCTTCATCATCGAGGCGGGTCGCCATGATGGGCACCAGCCGCGCCAGGTTGGAGCTCGACTCCGACGCCTTGCGTCGGGCCCGCAATTCGAGAAAGCGCCCCAGCAGCAGGAAGAAGACGAACATGGTGATGGAGTCGTAATAGACCTCACCGGTATTGAACACGGTGGCCCACATGGAGGCGATAAAGGCGCCAATCAGCGCCAGCGACACCGACACATCCATCGACAGGTGACCCTGTTTCAGGCTGCGCCAGGCACCCACGTAAAAGGGCTGGGCCGAGTAGATCATGATGGGGGTGGAGAGCAGCAGGCTTATCCACTTGAAGTAGACCATGAACTCATCTTCAACGCTGATGAAGAGATCCATATAGAGGGCCACGGCGCACATCATCACCTGCATTGAGCCCAGCCCCGCCAGTGCCAGCCGGAACATATAGCTGCGCACCTCTTTGGCGTAGAGCGCCTCCTGTTGATGGGTCTGGAACGGGTAGGCGCGATAGCCGATCTGGGCGAATCCCTTGAGGATGTCACTCAGGGAGAGCTGGTCCGGATCCCACTTGATGCGGGCCCGGTGGGTGGTGGTGTTGACATTGATGTAGCGCAGGCCGCCAAGGGTCATAAGGTGGCGCTCGATAAGCCAGGCACAGGCGGCGCAGGTTAGCCCTTCTACTGTCAGCTGGATTTCGCGAAGGGTACCGTTGTCGGTGACAAAATCCTGTTGTACTTCTGCCAGATCGTAGTGGGTGAGGGCGGCCAGCTCCTCGGGCACCAGATCGCCCTTGGTGCCGGGAGCGGTGCGGTGATCGTAGTAACTGGCGAGGCCGCACTCCATGATGGTTTCTGCCACCGCCTGACAACCGGGGCAGCACATGGGGCGAACAATCCCCTTTATCTCGAGGGAATAGCCACTATTGGCGGGTACCGGCTCGCCACAGTGAAAGCAGGGGGTCATGCTTTATGTCCCCCTGAATGCAGAATGCAAGCAGCAAGGGCGCTGGCGAGCACCGGCTCGCCACAGTGAGAACAGCCGGTCATGGCTTAGCGTCCTTTCGGGTCGAGTTCGACAGGGGACAGGGTGGGCAGCTGGACGGTCTCTTGCAATCGCCACTGGTGATCGAAAGCATCGACCCGAATGTGCCACTTGCCGACCAGCGGCTTGTCGAAATGGAGGCGATAAGTGCCGCTCGCATCGGCGGTGATCATGTGTTCGCTGTCCTGACCGGCCAAGGTCGGGTGAAACAATGAGAGATAGAGAGCTTGCCCAGCGGGAATATCGCCGCTGATGGGTTTGAGGGTCAGCTCGTTGCCGTCAACCTCCAGCCCAAAGCGGATATTGAGGGCTTCGGAGCGGTCAAACTTGCTCAAGTCCTGATTGATCTCTTTCCCTTGTTTGTAATAGTCCTCGGCCACCAGATTGACCCCATCCTTGCTGGCGATGATGGCGGTGGCGATGCTGCCGACAACGGCGGCAGTGGGGAGGGCGATGATAAACCAGGGCCAGAATTGGCGATACCACGGTTTGGATAGAGGTTGGGTCATGATTGCTACTGCCATGAAACGAATGATTAACGTGGAAGATGGTTTTTACGCAACACAAGATAACAAAAAGCCTCGAGGAGTCGAGGCTTTTTGCTGTGTAATCACGTGTTTATCACATGTTACAACGTTACGGGCGAACCTTATTTGGCAGACTGTTGATGAGACAGGCTGTAAACGTAGGAGGCCAGCAGGTGAACCTTGTCCTCACCCAGAATATCTTTCCAGGCTGGCATCACGCCGTGACGACCGTGGGTGATGGTTTGCACCACCACTTCGCGGGAGCCACCGTAGAGCCAGGTGTTGTTGGTGAGATCTGGCGCACCGACGGCGATACCGCCCTTGGCATCGGCCCCGTGGCAAGCTGCGCAGATGGCGAAGCGTGCTTCACCTTTCTTCGCTTCCACCAGGTCGACCTTGCGACCGGAGAGGCTCAGCACATAGGAGGCCACTTCCTGAACGCCATCTTTGCCGAGGATTTCACCCCAGGCAGCCATGATCCCCTGACGACCGCCCATGATGGTGGTCTTGATTTGATCAGGCTGGCCGCCCCATTGCCATTCGCTGTCGGTCAGGTTCGGGAAGCCGCGGCCACCACGGGCATCGGAGCCGTGGCACTGGGAGCAATTCTGCAGGAACAGACGCTGACCCACTTTCAGGGCTTCCGGATCCTTGGCGATCTCGGTGATGGCACGATAGGTTTTGCCATCCGCTTCATAGGTGAGTTCACGGAACTTGGCGCCGTAGATCTCGTCAGCCTTGGCGACCTCGCGGTCATACTCCACCGCGCGACCTTCGGCCTTGGCCGATGCGGTCGCTGCCTTGGACTCGGCCAGTGAGCGCACGTCCTGGTTGGAACTTTGCCAGCCCAGCACACCTTTCCAATTACCCAGACCCGGGAAGGCGACCAGGTAGACCAGACCGGTGACGATGAAGAAGAGGAACATGTAAGTCCACCACTTCGGCAGCGGGTTGTTGATCTCCTCGATGCCATCGAAGGAGTGACCCATCGATTTGCCTTCTTCCACACCCATCTTGTCCTTGCGGCACCACATCAGCAGCAAGAAGCAGCCGAGGATGGTTCCCAGACTGATGACAGTCACAAAAATGCTAAACAGAGTGCTCATTATTGTTTCGCTCCTGCGTTCTTTTTATCAGCACCGGGTTGCTCATCATCGGCAAAAACCAGATTGGCAGCCTCGTCGAAAGAGGTCTTGCGGCGTTTGCTGTAGGCCCAGACGATGATGCCAATCATGATGGCCATCAACAGCAGGGTATACAGACCGCGAAATGTGCCGTAATCCATCTTGAGACTCCTTATTTCAGCGCATGGCCCAGTGACTGGAGGTAAGCGATGAGTGCTTCAAGCTCGGTCTTGCCTTTGACCGCTTCCCCGGCACCCTGAATATCGGCGTCGGTATAGGGCACACCGAAGTGATCGCGGAACAGCGCCAGCTTCTTGGCTGTCATCTCGCCGGTCAGCACGTTGGTGTCAAGCCAGGGGTAACCGGGCATGTTGGATTCCGGTACCACATCGCGCGGATTGATCAGGTGAGCGTGGTGCCAGGCATCGGAGTAACGACCGCCAACACGGGCCAGATCCGGACCAGTACGCTTGGAGCCCCACAGGAAGGGGTGCTCCCATACGCTCTCGCCTGCGACCGAATAGTGACCGTAACGTTCGGTTTCGGCACGGAACGGACGGATCATCTGGCTGTGGCAGTTGGTGCAGCCTTCGCGGATGAAGATGTCGCGCCCTTCCATCTGCAGAGCGGTGTAGGGCTTGAGGCCCTCCACCGGCTCGGTGGTTTGCTTTTGGAAGAACAGCGGGGTGATTTCAACCAGGCCCCCCAGACTGATGGCGAAGATGATGCCGACCACCAGCATGGGAACGCTTTTTTCAAATATTTCGTGACGGTTATTGTTGCTCATGGGTTGACCTCTTCAATCAGGCTGGCTGGGCGACAGGTTCCAGAGAACCTTTGGGCGCAGTGATGGTGCGATAGGCGTTGTAAGCCATCAGCAACATGCCGGTGACGAAGAAGCAGCCTCCCAGGAAGCGCACGAAATAGAAGGGATAGGATGCCTGCAGCGCTTCAACGAAGCTGTAGGTCAGGGTGCCGTCTTCGTTGACTGCACGCCACATCAGGCCCTGCATCACGCCGGAAATCCACATGGCAACGATGTAGAGCACGGTGCCCACGGTCGCCAGCCAGAAGTGAACGTTGATCAGCTTGACGCTGTACATCCGGCCCTGGTCGAACAAGTTCGGGATCAGGTGATAGACAGCACCGATGGAGACCATGGCAACCCAGCCCAGCGCACCGGAGTGAACGTGACCAACGGTCCAGTCGGTGTAGTGGGAGAGGGCGTTGACGGTTTTGATCGCCATCATCGGGCCTTCGAAAGTCGACATGCCGTAGAAAGACAAAGAAACGATCAGAAAGCGCAGGATCGGGTCATAACGCAGTTTGTGCCAGGCACCGGAGAGGGTCATGATGCCGTTGATCATGCCGCCCCAGGAAGGTACGAACAGGATCAGGGACATCACCATGCCGAGGGACTGAGCCCAGTCAGGCAGTGCGGTGTAGTGCAGGTGGTGCGGACCGGCCCAGATATAGAGGGAGATCAGCGCCCAGAAGTGCACGATGGAGAGGCGATAGGAGTAAACCGGACGACCTGCCTGCTTGGGCACGAAGTAGTACATCATCCCCAGGAAGCCGGCGGTCAGCAGGAAGCCTACCGCGTTGTGGCCATACCACCACTGCACCATGGCGTCCATGGCGCCGGAGTACATGGAGTAGGACTTCATGCCGGAGAGCGGCACTTCCATGTTGTTGACGATGTGCAGCACCGCAACGGTGATGATGAAGGCGCCGAAGAACCAGTTCGCCACATAGATGTGGGAGGTGGTGCGCTTCACCAGGGTGCCGAAGAAGACGATGGCATAGGCGACCCATACTACAGTGATGGCGATATCAATCGGCCACTCCAGCTCGGCATACTCTTTGGCAGAGGTGTAACCCAGCGGCAGAGAGATGGCGGCAGAGAGAATGATTGCTTGCCAGCCCCAGAAGACGAAGGTTGCCAGCGGGCCACCAAACAGTCTGGTTTGACAGGTGCGCTGCACCACGTAGAACGAGGTGGCCATCAGTGCGCTGACGCCGAAGGCGAAGATCACTGCGTTGGTATGGAGGGGCCGCAGACGACTGTAAGTCAGCCACGGAGTCTCGAAGTTGAGGGCAGGCCAGATCAACTGGGCTGCGATCAGTACGCCAACCGACATGCCGACAATTCCCCAGACAATCGTCATGACGGTAAACTGGCGAACAACGGTGTAGTTGTACTCAGGATGGTTAGTTGTATGGCTCATCGTTATATTCCGCTTCCGATGCTGCTGTTGTTTGGTTTTGTATCCGGAGAACCGGACTGGCTTCATCAGCCACCGCCGACCAGTTGTTAACATCTGTTAACGAAAGGAAAAGCAAAAGATGGCTAAATGAAAACTTCATGGGAATGATACTGAACTGACAGGTAAAATAACAGTATAAACAGTGATATATTTGGCTCCGTCCGGTCTCGTTATGGCGGTTTTTTACCTTGTTCGAGATCACAAAAAACTATTTTAATTGCATCTTAATCGGGCTGTTTTTGATGAAAGAGAGACTTACCGCACGTAAAGTTTTGCACCTCGCTCTGGTGCTGGCGTTGTTGCTGGCGTTGATTGCCTATCGCACCTGGTTTTCGGCCGATAGCAGCGTGCCCGCAGGCCAGACAAAAGATCAGATTTGTGATCTTTCCCACACCCCTTGCAGTGCGCTGATTGGTGACAAGCCGCTCACCGTGGCCATCAAGGAATTACCGCTGCGCGCCGAACATGATTTTGCCATCGCTATTACCGGCGGCGATCCGTCCATCAAACCGGTGAAAGCGATACTCGAAGGCAAAGATATGTTTATGGGCACCATTCCGGTGAGCTTTGAACAAATAGACGGACAGTGGCAGGGGGTGACCCAGGTGGGGAGCTGTACGTCACCCGTCATGGTCTGGCTGTTAAATATCGAGTGGAGTAATGGTCAACGCCAGCAATTGGCGCTTTCCGTTGCCCGGGAATAACGGCGCAAGGGGTGGGGAGTGGAAAAAATATTTGAAATTTCCCGGACAGGCGTTACCTTCCCCAAACCATCAGGGAGTGAAGCTCATTTAATCATGATTGAAAAACAACCGTTTTATTGCACCCTCAACCAGCAGGTCAAGGCGCTGCTGGAGGGAGAAACCGATCTGATTGCCAATCTGGCCAACCTGTCTGCGTTGCTGAATCAGGAGCTGACGGAGATCAACTGGGTCGGTTTTTATCTGTTGCAGGGCGAGACCCTGGTATTGGGGCCGTTTCAGGGCAAACCGGCCTGCGTGCGGATCCCGGTCGGCCGCGGGGTGTGTGGTACGGCAGTGGCAGAGGGCAAGACCCAGCTCATTGACGATGTTCACCAGTTCGACGGTCACATCGCCTGCGATGGCGCCAGCAACTCGGAAATCGTGATCCCGGTGCGCCGTGGTGGCGAGATCATCGGGGTGCTCGATATCGACAGTCCGATTTTTAACCGTTTCGACCAGCAAGACCGGTTTGGCCTCGAAGAAACGGTGCAAATTTTGGAAAGCATGCTCTAAGTCATTGCTAGATGGTTCGCAAAAGGCCCCAAGCTCTTTATAATGGGGCCTTTGTTGTGCTCGGGATGTGCCCGTGCGTTTATATGAAAGCCAAGGTTATACATGGAAAACACTGAGAAGCTGAAGAACAGTAAAGAGATCGTTGCCTACCTGGTCGAGAAATTCCCGGCCTGCTTCGTTGCTGAAGGAGAGGCCAAGCCGCTCAAGATTGGCATCTTCCAGGATTTGGCCGAGCGTCTTGCTGACGATGCCAGAGTCTCCAAGACCATGCTGCGTTCCGCACTGCGTCAATACACCTCCAGCTGGCGCTACCTGCACGGTCTCAAAGCTGGCCAGGCTCGCGTTGATCTGGATGGCAACCCGGGCGAGCTGCTGACCGAAGAGCACATCGAGCACGCCAAGCAAGCTCTGAAAGAGAGCAAAGAGCGCGTATTCGCCAGCCGTCGTACCAATACCAAAGAGAAGGATGAGAAGGCCAAGAAGCCCCGTCGTCCTGCTGTGCGCAAAACCGAGAAAGCTGATGTAGCTGCCAAGCCGAAAGCTGCCGCCAAGGCACCGGTCGCTGACGCTCCGCTGGTTAAAGTGGATGCCGCTACGCTGAAAGTGGGCCAGGATGTGCGCGTCGTTATGGGTAAATTCCCGGTTCCGGCAACCATCAAGGAAGTAACCAAGGACGATGTACAGGTCCAACTGCAGACCGGCATGATGGTGCGGGTCAAATCAGAGCACTTGGTTCTCTAAGGAGACAAATGTTGAAGCATGGCGTAATTCGTTTTTCCCTCGTTGCCTGTAGCCTGGCGCTTGCCGGGCTTGCACAGGCCATCGAGCCGGTGCTCAAGGAGAGTGATTTGCCTGTGTTGGCTCAAGAGAGCCAACATGCTACGGCCAGCAAGCGAATTACCAATCTGTTTACCCGCTCGCACTACAAACAGTTCAAGCTGGACGATGCCTTTTCCTCCGTGATTTTCGATAAATATCTGGAGAATCTGGACTACAGCCGCAACCTGTTTTTGGCCTCTGATATCAGCCGCTTTGAAAAGTACCGTAACGGGTTTGACACCGACCTCGAAAGAGGCCGTCTGGCACCCGCCTACGAGATGTTCAACCTGAGTCAGCAGCGGCGTTATGAGCGGTTCGAATACGCCCTCAAACTGCTTGACACTCCTTTCGATTTTACCCAGACCGACAACTATGTGTTTGATCGGGAAGGGGCGGCTTGGCCCAAAGATGAAGCAGAGCTCAACGAGCTGTGGCGTCAGCGGGTCAAGTTCGATGCTCTGAGCCTCAAGCTCAGTGGCAAGGAGTGGCCCGAGATCAAGGAGCTGCTTGGCAAGCGTTACAACAACGCCATCAAGCGGATGTCCCAGACCGAGAGCGAGGATGTCTTCCAGCTCTTCATGAACTCCTTCGCTCGCGCCATCGAACCGCACACCAGTTACCTCTCACCGCGCAGTGCCGATCGTTTCAATACCGAGATGAACCTTTCGCTTGAAGGGATCGGTGCCGTGTTGCAGGCGGAAGATGACTTTACCGTCATTCGCTCGCTGGTTCCCGGTGGCCCGGCTGCCAAATCCAACCACCTCAAACCCGATGACAAGATCACTGGGGTAGGGCAGGAAGATGGCAAGATTGTCGATGTGATTGGCTGGCGTCTTGATGACGTGGTCGAGCTCATCAAGGGGCCCAAAGGGAGCAAGGTCAAGCTGGAGATCCAGCGCGGCAAGGGTGCAACCGCCAAGACCGAGCAGATCGAGCTGACCCGCGACAAGGTGCGCCTTGAAGACCGGGCTGCCAAGTCCAAGGTGATTAACGCCGAAGGCAAGAAGATTGGCGTCATCGAGATCCCGAGTTTCTACGTCAATCTGCACGACGACGTGATCAAGGAGCTCTCCAGCCTGAACAAGAAGAAGATCGATGGTCTGATCATCGATCTGCGCGGTAACGGCGGTGGTGCCCTGACGGAAGCTTCCGCCCTGAGCGGTCTCTTCTTTGCTAGCGGTCCCGTGGTGCAAATTCGTGATCACATGGGCCGTATCACGGTCAATGGCGACGACGATGGCAACGTCTACTACGGTGGCCCCATGTCGGTGATGATCGATCGCTACAGTGCTTCGGCCTCCGAGATCTTCGCAGCCGCCATGCAGGATTATGGCCGCGCCCTGATCCTGGGTGAAAACTCGTTCGGCAAGGGGACGGTGCAGCAGCATCGCAGCCTCGCCAAGGTCTATGACTTCTACGAGCAGCCGCTCGGTCACGTGCAGTACACCATCGCCAAGTTCTACCGGATTGACGGTGGCAGCACTCAGAACAAGGGCGTTGCGCCGGATATCAGCTTCCCGACACCGGTTGCCCCGGAAGAGACGGGCGAGAGCCGTGAGTTCAATGCGTTGCCGTGGGACAAGATTGCCTCCGCTAACTACGAGAAACTCGGCAACTTCGCCAGCCTGCTGCCGAAGTTGCAGTCGGCGCACGATGCCCGGATTGCCAAGGATCCCGAGTTTGCCTATGTGATGCAGGACATCGCCGACTACAAGGAGGAGAAAGACAAGAAGTCGGTCTCCCTCAACGAGGCGGAGCGTGTTGCAGAGCAGGCGAAACAGGATGAGAAAGCGCTCAAACGTACCAACGAGCGTCTGACACGTCTTGGCAAGCCGGCAGTAAAGAGTCTGGATGAACTGCCCGCTGACTTTGAAGCGCCCGATGAGTATCTCATCGAAGCGGCCAATATCACGGCGGATCTGGCCAAGGTCAGCAAACGCAGCTGACAAGGCGACCTCCAATGTACAAGGGCGACTGCGGTCGCCCTTTCTTTTTGTCTGGCGTATCTGACGTAATGCAAATTGTTTGACCCCGCCAGTTGGTTGTGACAGCCTCTTTCTCGCCTTTAACAAGCGTGGAAGCAGACAATAATGACCGATCACTCCCAGGCCATGACGGCCAAATATCGCCAGGATTATCAGGCGCCGCCCTACTGGATCGACACCATCGACCTCGATTTCCAACTGCAGGAGCCGCTGACCCAGGTCACCGCCATCACCCGCATTCGCCGCAACGGCGAGCACAATGCGCCGCTCGTCCTCGATGGTGAGCAGCTGACCCTCAAGAGCGTTGCCATTGATAGCATACCCTGTGACCACTACGAGCAAGGCGAGAGCAGTCTGACCCTGTTCAACCTGCCTGCCGAATGTGTGCTGACCATTGTCACCCTGCTGGATCCGGCCGCCAACACCGCGCTGGAAGGGCTTTACAAGTCTGGCGATGCCTACTGCACCCAGTGTGAAGCGGAGGGCTTTCGCCGCATCACCTATTATCTGGACCGCCCCGACATTCTGGCGCGCTACAGCACCCGCATTACCGCCGACAAAGCCCAGTTCCCCTTCCTGCTCTCCAATGGCAACAAGGTCGACAGCGGTGATCTGGATGGCGGCCGTCATTTCGTGCAGTGGCAGGATCCTTTCCCCAAACCGAGCTACCTGTTTGCGCTGGTGGCCGGTGATTTCGATGTGGAGCGCAGCCACTACACCACCAAGAGCGGTCGCAAGGTGGCCCTCGAGATCTTCGTCGACAAGGGCAACCTCGATCGCGCCGGTTTTGCCATGGAGAGCCTCATCAACTCCATGCGTTGGGACGAGCAGCGTTTCGGCCTCGAGTACGACCTCGACATCTACATGATCGTTGCGGTGGACTTCTTCAACATGGGCGCCATGGAGAACAAGGGGCTCAACATCTTCAACTCCAAGTTCGTGCTGGCCAATCCGGCCACCGCCACCGATAACGACTACCACGGCATCGAACGGGTGATCGGTCACGAATATTTCCACAACTGGACCGGCAACCGTGTCACCTGCCGTGACTGGTTCCAGCTCAGCCTGAAAGAGGGGCTGACGGTATTCCGGGATCAGGAGTTCTCCTCCGATCTGGGCTCCCGTGGCGTCAACCGCATCAACAACGTGCGTACCGTCCGCGGCCCGCAGTTTGCGGAAGATGCCGGCCCCATGGCACACCCGATCCGCCCGGATGTGGTGATCGAGATGAACAACTTCTACACCCTCACCGTCTATGAGAAGGGGTCGGAAGTGATCCGCATGATGCACACCCTGCTGGGGGAAGAAGCCTTCCAGGCTGGTATGCGTCTCTACTTCGATCGTCACGACGGCTCGGCCGCTACTTGTGATGATTTCGTGCAAGCGATGGAGGATGCTTCCGGTGTGGATCTCGGTCGTTTCCGTCGCTGGTACAGCCAGTCCGGCACCCCCGAGCTGACCGTTACCGACGAGTACGATGCCGCCAGCGGTATCTATCGCCTCCATGTCAGCCAGCACACCCCGCCGACTCAGGATCAACCGCAGAAGCTGCCGCTGCATATCCCCCTCGATATCGAGCTCTATGACGAGCTGGGTGCCGTCATCCCGCTGCAGTATCAGGGCAAGGCCATCGGCAACGTGCTCGATGTGCTGGAAGCAGAGCAGACCTTCGTGTTTGATCAGGTGCCGGTCAAGCCGGTTCCTTCTCTGCTGCGGGACTTCTCCGCGCCGGTCAAGCTGCACTATGACTACAGCGATGAAGCACTCGCCTTTCTGATGCGCTTTGCCCGCAACGAGTTTGCCCGCTGGGATGCGGCCCAGATGCTGATCAATAAGGCGGTCATCGACGGGGTAACCCGGGTCCAGCACGGGCAGGGGGTTGAGCTCTCCCAAACCCTGCTGGCCGCATTCGTCGCTATTCTGGACGACAGCGATCTCGATTTGGCCCTCAAGGCGGAGATCTTGGCGCTGCCCGGTGACGCGACCCTGGCCGAACTGTTCGAGGTGGCCGATATCGATGCCATTCATCAGGTGCGCGACGCGATCCACACCCGTCTTGCCGAGGCCTTTGGCGCGCGCTTGGCGACTACCTATCAGAGCCTGCGTCTGAATGGTTATCAGGTGGTGCATGCCGACATGGCCAAACGGGCCCTCAAAGGGGTAGTGCTCGGCTATCTGGCGGCACTGGATGCGGAGCATGCTGATGCGCTGGTGCGCGAGCAGTATGCAACTGCCGATAACATGACTGACACTCTGGCGGCGTTGCAGGTGGCCAACGGTTATCTGCTGCCATGTCGCGCCGCGCTGCTGGCCGATTTCGAGGGCAAGTGGGCCAAGGATGGACTGGTGCTGGATAACTGGCTGCGCCTGGTGGGTAGCAAGCCGGCGGAGGATGTGCTGAGCGAGGTGCAGCAGGCGATGGCTCACCCCACCTTCAGCATTCGCAACCCGAACCGGCTGCGGGCGTTGATCGGCAGCTTCGCCATGAGCAATCAGGTGCAGTTCCACGCCATCGATGGTCGCGGCTATCGCTTCCTGACCGATCTGCTGATCGAGCTCAACGAGGTCAACCCGCAGGTCGCTTCCCGCCTTATCACCCCGCTTATCCAGTTCAAGCGACTCGATGAGGCGCGCAAGGCGCTGATCCGTGCCGAGCTGACCCGTCTGGCCAACCTCGAGGGGCTGGCGCGGGATCTGTTCGAAAAAGTGAGCAAGGCGCTGCAGCAGTAACATTGACGGGGCAGGGGAGTGTCATCCTTTGCCCCGTTTTTTGACCCTCTCTGCTTGCCAGCGGGGTAAACAGGGCATCTATCGGGAGTAAACGTGAAGCAATTTACCTTTCGGCTGTCGCTGAGCAGTGACGAGGTGATGTTGATGTATCAGGGGCACGCCAGACGGCTGGTGGTGCGCAGTGAACAGGGGCTGACCATCGAGCTTGGCATAGAAAAAATACGCCCCTTTGTCGCCATCAATGGTGTGCATGGCTATTTTCGGCTGAAAACCCAGGACGATTACCGCTTTATCAGTCTCGAACGCATAAATTAACAAAAATCGAACAGATTACCGACTGTTTATCTGCTTTATGTCACTATCTATCCGGTAAACTGGCGCAAAGGTAGTGGGAATTTCTGTATTTTTGGTTATTTACAAAATTTATCACAGTTTAAGCCGTGATCTGCACCTTGTTTTTAACATCTCATTATCACCTTTCCTCGCCTTCCCTTATCCAAGCCATTACACTTCGCAACAACTCTGCACCAGCGGGTAACCAGGGTGGTTGCCTCTGCGTCGGTGGTTAATGTCGTCCGATAAGGAATATAAAAATGGCATTGAAAGACGCCCCTACCTCAGTTCTGCTCGAAAACGTTCTCAGTCTGATCCATCAAAAGTTGCCCAAAAACAGTGCCTCTCTGGTCGAGCGCTTCGTGGCCAAGTTTTACGGCAACATGGCGAGCTCCGACATGCATGATCGCAACGACAGCGATCTCTACGGCGCGGCGCTTAGCCTCTGGAATGCCCTCAATCAGCGTAGCGGCACAGAACCCTATATCCGGGTCTACAATCCCGAGCTGACCCGCCATGGCTGGCAGTCCCCTCACACTATCGTCGAGGTGATCCTGCAGGATTCCCCCTTCCTGGTGGACTCCATCCGGATGGCGCTCAAGCGTCTCAATATCACCGCCCACATGATGCTGCACCAGCCGCTGCACCTGATCCGCGGCGCAGAGGGCAAGATCAGCGCCATTCTGGATCTCGACAATACCGACGGACAGACATCGGTCGAAACCGCCTTCCTCATCGAAATCGATCACCTTACCAGCGAAGCGCAGATGGAAGCGCTGGCAGCCGAACTCAAATCCGTGGCTGGCGAAGTTGCGCTGGCGGTCGGCGACTGGCAGCCGATGCTGGCCAAGCTCAATGAAATCATCGATGAACTGCCCAAGCGCAACCATCCGGTGAGTCAGGAGGAGGTGGCCTCCTGCGTTGCGTTTCTCAAATGGGTGGCGGCCCATAACTTCACCCTGATGGGCTATCGTCGCTACGATGTCAAGGCGGTGGAGGGGGATCACGAGATCCTGCCGCAGGCGAGTTCCAGCCTTGGTCTGATGAAGAACTCCATCAAGGATGAGGGGCCGCGTCTTGGCAATATGCCGGCCAGCGCCCGTCACGCCGCCCTGAGTTCTGACTTGCTGATCCTCACCAAATCCAACAGCAAGTCCCGGGTGCACCGTCCGGCTTATGTGGATTACATCGGCATCAAGCGCTTCGACGAGCATGGCAAGGTGATCGGGGAAGATCGCTTCATCGGCCTCTACGCCTCTTCCATCTACAACACCAGCGCGACCCAGATCCCGCTCATCAGCCATCGTCTCGAGCGCATCATGGCCGCCTCCGGTCACGAGAAGGGCTCCCACGCCTACAAGGCGCTGCTCAACGTATTGGAAACCTATCCCCGTGACGAGCTGATCCAGGCCCGTGAAGAGGAACTGCTGGCTACCGGCCTTGGGGTGCTGGAGATGCAGGAGCGGGACATGCTGCGGCTGTTCGTGCGCCGCGACGTGTACGGCCGTTTCTTCTCCTGCATGGTCTATGTCACCAAGGAGCGCTACAACACGGCGCTGCGGATCAAGACCCAGCAAATATTGCAGAAGTATTTTGGCAGCAACGAAGAGGTGGAGTTCAACGTCTACTTCACCGAAGGCGTGCTGGCGCGGACCCACTACATAGTGCGGGTCAACAACAACAACGTGGATGTGGATGTGAACGAAGTACAGAACAACCTGATTGAAGCGGCCCGCAGCTGGGACGACAGACTCGACTCCGTGCTGCTTTCCCACTATGGCGAGGCCCGTGGCAACGAGCTGCGGCGCCGTTTCTGCACCGCATTCCCCCGCGCCTACAAGGAAGATGTGCTGCCTGGCTCTGCCGTGGCCGACATCATGGCGCTGGACAACCTGAGCGAAGCCGAGCCACTCGGCATGTTGTTCTACCGCGCTCAGGAAGAGGAGAACGATCGCCGGGTTCGCCTCAAGCTGTTCCACCGCACCGAACCTATCCACCTCTCCGACGTCTTGCCGATGCTGGAGAACATGGGGCTGCGTGTCATTGGCGAGACCCCCTATCAGGTGCGTACTCCGGCGGGCGAGCTGTTCTGGATCCTCGACTTTTCCATGTTGTTGCACAGCGATCAGCCGTTCGATCTGGAGCAGAGCCAGCAGCGCTTCCAGGAAGCCTTCGCGGCCATCTGGAACAAGCAGCTGGAAGATGACGGCTTCAACCGGCTGGTATTGGGGGCGGGTCTCACCGGTCGTCAGGTCTCGGTGCTGCGCGCCTATGCCAAATACATGCGCCAGACTGGCGTCTCCTTCAGCCAGTCCTATATCGAAGAGACTCTGACCCGCTATCCCGATATCGCCGGCCTGCTGTTTGGGCTGTTCGAGCTGCGTCTCAATCCGGCCATGCCCCGCAATGCGGAAACCGGGGCCAGACAGCACGAGGAGCTTGCCGCCAAGCTGGATCAGGTGGCCAACCTGGATGACGATCGCATCATCCGCCGCTATGTGGAGATGATCGACGCTACCTTGCGCACCAACTACTACCAGCTGGACAAGGCGGGCAACATCAAGCCCTACATCTCCTTCAAACTGGCGCCGTCCAGCATCACCGACATGCCGCTGCCGTTGCCGAAATTCGAGATCTTCGTCTATTCGCCGCGAGTGGAAGGGGTGCATCTGCGCTGGGGCAAGGTAGCCCGTGGCGGCCTGCGCTGGTCCGATCGAAAGGAGGACTTCCGCACCGAAGTGCTGGGGCTGGTGAAAGCCCAGCAGGTGAAGAACACCGTCATCGTGCCGGTGGGGGCCAAGGGCGGTTTCTACTGCAAACAGATGCCGGTGGGGGCAACCCGCTCCGTCATTCAGGAAGAGGGCAAGGCCTGTTATCGCCTGTTTATCCGCGGTCTGCTCGATGTGACTGACAACATCATCGGCGGCGAGGTGATCCCGCCCAAATCCGTGGTGCGTCACGACGAGGATGACTACTACCTGGTGGTCGCCGCAGACAAGGGGACAGCCACCTTCTCGGATATTGCCAACGAGATCAGTCTCGAATACGGTCACTGGCTCGGTGATGCGTTCGCCTCCGGCGGCTCGGTCGGTTACGACCACAAGAAGATGGGCATTACCGCCCGTGGTGCCTGGGAGTCGGTCAAGCGCCACTTCCGCGAGATCGGCGTCAACTGCCAGACCACCGACTTCACTTGCGTGGGGATTGGGGACATGGCCGGCGACGTGTTCGGCAATGGCATGCTGCTCTCCGAGCACACCCGGCTGGTGGGCGCGTTCAACCATATGCACATCTTCGTTGACCCCAATCCGGATTCGGCCAGGAGCTTTGTCGAGCGCAAGCGTCTGTTCGAGCTGCCGACCTCGACTTGGGATGACTACGACAAGAGCCTGATCTCGGCAGGGGGCGGCATCTTCCTGCGCTCGGCCAAGTCCATCAAGCTCAGCCCCGAGATGCAGACCCTGCTCGGTACCGACAAGGCCAGCATGGCGCCAAACGAGCTGATCAAGGCGCTGCTTTGCCTCAATGTCGACCTGCTGTGGAACGGCGGCATCGGCACCTATGTGAAGAGCGCTCGCGAGAGCGATGGGGAAGTGGGCGATCGCAGCAACGACGCTCTGCGGGTCAATGGCCGCGATCTGCGGGCTCGCATCGTGGGTGAGGGGGGTAACCTCGGCTTTACCCAGCTTGGTCGGGTGGAGTACGCCAGTCAGGGCGGTCGCATCAACACCGATTTTACCGACAACGTGGGTGGGGTGGATTGCTCCGACAACGAGGTGAACATCAAGATCCTGCTGAACCAATTGGTTGCGGCAGGGGATCTGACTCTCAAGCAACGTAACCAGATGCTCTATGAGATGACCGACGATGTGGCGCAGATCGTGATCACCAACGCCTATCGCCAGTCCCAGTCCATCTCGGTCACCAGCTTCCGCGGCTCTGAACAACTGAAAGAGCAGCAGCGTTTCATTCAGGGACTGGAGCGGGAAGGCAAGCTCGACCGTGCGCTGGAGTTCCTCCCCTCTGACGAGGAGCTCTCCGAGCGGATGGCGGCGGGGCAAGGACTGACCCGCCCCGAGTTGGCGGTGCTGGTGGCCTACGGCAAGATGGTGCTGAAAGAGCAGCTCAACTGCCCGGAAGTGACCGACGAGCCGTTCTTGGCCAACATGCTGGTCACCAGCTTCCCGGCCAAGCTGCAGCAGCAGTTCGGTGCGGCACTGGCCCAGCATCCGCTGCGCGGAGAGATCATCGCGACCCGGGTGGCCAACATGCTGGTCAACGACATGGGGCTCAACTTCGCCAGCCGGATGAAGGACGAGACCGGTGCCTCGGTCGCCGAAGTGGCTTGCTGCTTCGCCATGGCCCGCGAGGTGTTTGGCATGAACCGGCTGTGGCGCGACATCGAAGGGGGCGACAACCAGGTGGGGGCAGAGACCCAGCTCGAGCTGATGTTCTACAGCCGCCGCATTGTGCGCCGCGCCACCCGCTGGTTCCTGCGCGCCCGCAACCGCAGTTGGAGCATCAGCGAGAATATCGCCTTCTTCCGTCCGGCGTTCGAGACTTTAGGGAAGCACCTCTACGAGGTGATGGATGAGAGCGAAGTGGCAGAACACCGTCAGGCTGTTGCCAAGTGGATGGAAAAACAGGTGCCGGAGGCAATTGCCCGTCAGGTCGCCCATATGAGCAGCCTCTTCTCCAGCCTGGATCTGGCGCAGATTGCCGCGGAGCACAAGACCGATATCCTGCGCGCCGCCAATGTCTACTATCGCCTCGGTGCCAAGCTGGATCTGCACTGGTTCCTCGACCAGATCAACCATCAGCCGGTCGGCAACCACTGGCAGGCGATGGCGCGAGCCTCGTTCCGCGAAGATCTTGACTGGCAGCAACGCAGTCTCACTTCTGTGGTACTGGAAGGGTGCAAAGGAGAGGGAGAATGCGCTACCATACTGGCCGACTGGATTTCGGAGCATGAGCAACTCTTGTCCCGTTGGACCCATATGTTGGCCGACTTCAAGACCACCAGTACCCACGAGTTCGCCAAGTTCTCGGTGGCCTTGCGAGAGTTGAACCTGCTCCAGTTGAATTGTCGGGCACTCTAATTGCCAGATTAAGGCATGATACCGACATTACACCCAAAGCCCCGGCCAGTTGCCGGGGCTTTCTTTAAGGAGCAAAGATGTTGTACCCCATCGCCAGGCATTTCCTGTTCAAGCTCAATCCGGAACAGGCTCACGATCTCTCCATGAAATATTTGCCCCGCCTTCTCGGTACGCCACTCGATTGTTTCTTCCGCCAGAATTTGCCGAAACGCCCCGTCACTGTTATGGGGCTTTCTTTTGCTAATCCGGTGGGATTGGCGGCTGGCCTAGATAAAGATGGTGAGTGTATTGACGCGCTGGGCGCCATGGGATTTGGCTTTATCGAAGTCGGTACCGTCACCCCCAAACCCCAGTGCGGCAATGACAAGCCCCGCCTGTTCCGGGTTATTCCGGCAGAGGGGATCATCAACCGGATGGGATTCAACAACAAGGGGGTTGATCATCTGGTGGCCAAGGTAAAAGAGGCCAAATATCAGGGGGTCATCGGCATTAATATCGGCAAAAACAAAGATACCCCCATCGAGCAGGGCAAGGATGATTACCTGATCTGCATGGACAAGGTTTATGATCACGCCGGTTATATTGCCGTCAATATCTCTTCCCCCAACACCCCGGGTTTGCGTTCACTGCAATATGGCGAGGCGCTGGATGAATTGCTGGCCGCCCTCAAGGTGCGTCAGCAAGAGCTGGCCGCCCAATATAAAAAGTATGTGCCGCTGGCGGTTAAAATTGCCCCGGATTTAAGCCTTGAAGAAATAGATCAGGTGGCCGCTTCGCTGGTGAGTAATGGCATCGATGGGGTTATCGCCACCAATACCACCCTCGAGCGCGAGATGATTTATGACATGCCCCACGCCGGTGAGGCGGGTGGTCTGAGTGGTCGTCCGCTGCAACACAAGAGCACCGAGGTGATCCGTCATCTGGCCAAGGCGCTAAATGGTGCCCTGCCCATTATCGGGGTGGGTGGTATTGATAGTGCCATGGCGGCTCGGGAAAAATTGGCCGCCGGTGCCAGTCTGGTGCAAATTTATAGCGGTTTTATTTATAAAGGACCGGGTCTGGTCAAAGAGATCGTGACCAATATATAAGAAATAGGGGGGAGCCCTTTATTTGACGTTGCTGATTTTATCGACATGGAATAAAGTCAACAGACGAAATTCAAGTAAGGGCTCCAACATGGTTATCCAACCGACCGATAGCTGGCAATGGCACTATGATGCCCAGAGTGACCGTCTGATGTTGGACCTGTCTGATAACATGTTATTTGCCAGCGAGTATCAAGGGCGACACCTTGTGCCCTGTTCCTTTGCTACCCAGCCTTTTTGTGTCGATGATGCAGCTCTCTATTATCAGTTGATGGATAAAGCCGCCGAACTTGAGTGGAGTACTCCCCATCAGGTGCAATTGGTGCTCAATGCCATCGCGGTCAGTCGTTTTTATAAACCTCTGATGCCGCAAAGCTGGTTTTTTGGTGAACAGCATCCGCTGGTGATCCCGCAAAACGGTGATCTGGTCTGGATGAATACACCGCACGGCAACGGGGAGTTTATGGTCATTGAGGCAGGGGATCAGGCCAGCGTCTGTTTGAACCTCACTGCCGATCTGGTATTGACCACCAGCAAAACCCTGCCGCGTTTCGGGGTGATCAAGGTGATGAATAATCGGATGAAGCCGCGTATTACCGTGACCGAGCAATATCGTCAGGTCAGTTGAGCCTGCGTTTTTTTAACCAGCTTGTAGTGATCATGAGTGGTGCTCACAGTTTTTTTTGAGGCTGTGTTATGTGCCATCTGGTTTGACATTGGCCCCGCACGTTCTTGTGATTCCCCCTTTGTTTGTGATTTTCCACCGCTATACCAAAACATAAGCATGCCTTCCTCTTCATAAACGCGCAAAAAAGTGGCGGGATATGATTCCCGCCACAACCTCTGTCACTCACAATTTTCAGACTGGATAGTGCTGAAACCGATTTTTTTGAACAAACAGAACTTGAACTAATGGAACTTGAACCGATGAGGCTGGTTGAATCGACTACAAACCCCTTTTATTTGGATAGCCTCATGTTAATGATTAGCGTTCCCTGCTGGGATAAAGTGACTGCTTTTGTTCTATTTCCCCTTGAGAAGGGGAAAAATTCAATATGGTCTGTCCGGTAGGGAAGATCTGGTCTGCCATTCGGCAAACCAGTTATCAATTTGATCCAGCGGCAGGGGGCGGCTGATGTAATATCCTTGTGCCAGATCACACCCCAGCAGCGCGAGTTGTTGCCAATCCTCTTCGCTCTCAACTCCTTCGGCAACTGTCTTGAGCCCCAGCTTTTGGCTCATGACCAGTGCTGAGGTCAATATAGCCAACTTCTTGGGGCTGGTATGGGCGTCGTGAACAAACTCTTTATCAATCTTGATCTCGGTAAAGGGACAGCGAGATAACTGCTTCATGGAGGAATAGCCGGTTCCATAATCATCCATGGCGACGCCAAATCCCCGTAATCGCAGCCGTGCCAGCGTGCCCAGCGATATAGCCAGATTCGACATAAACGTTGTTTCGGTCACTTCGATAATAATTGTGCTGCAGGGCAACTGGTGCTCTTGGACAATCTCGACCATTTTTTCGACCAATTTATCGGTCGTCAGCAGGGTGACCGGCATATTAATGGAGCAACTTAGCGGCGAGGGCAGGTTAGTCAGGCTATTCAGGCCACGGCAGGTGGCATGTAAAAACGCATAGAAAAAGTCCAATGCCAGTTGCCCCTGTTCCAGATGATGGACAAAGCAGATGGGTGGCAGCACCCCGTGTTCCGGGTGATGCCAGCGAACCAGTGCCTCGAAGCCATAGAGCTTGGCATCCATCATGGCGACCTTGGGTTGCAGAAAGGGAACCAACAGTCGCTCTTCCAGCGCCTGCTGTACATCCTCGGCGGTAAAGCTGAGTTGCATCCAGTTGTTGTATTTGCGGTGCTTCATGGGGTCGCAATGTTGCAGCATATTGTGCAGATCCTGCTGCCTGATCGGTTTGGCCAGTACGCCGATCACCTCCAGCGTGCCAGCATCGGCGATAGAGTGGATTACATCCAGCACATCCCGATCCACGGCGCTCATCACGGCGACAAACATCTGATAGCCGGTGTGTTTCTCCAATTGGCTGATGAGTTCGACCCCATCCATGCCAGGCATGTTGAGGTCTGTGAGCAGCAGGTCAACATGGTCAAGATGCTGCAACTGGTTGAGCGCATCCTGGCCATCGCTGGCGAGATGGATCTGGCCAAAGCCCAGATCTTGCAGCAGGCAGGTCACCTCATACTGCTGGGTTCGGGAGTCATCGACCACCAGGGCGCTGCGGCCCTGCCATTGTTCTAGGGACATGGTGGTTCCTCTCAATTGGGACGGCCAAGCGTCTGGGTTATCTGGGCAAGGGACATCACTTCATCGATCCCGCCGTGGGCGATTGCCTCTTTGGGCATGCCAAAGACCACGCAACTTGCCTCATCCTGTGCGATGGTGCGAGCGCCGGTGTCATGCAATTCGCGCATACCGCGGGCGCCATCATCCCCCATACCGGTCATGATGACGCCAAGGGCGTTATGACCGGCACTGACCGCCACCGAGCGAAACAGCACATCGACCGAGGGACAGTGACGAGAGACGGGGGGCCCTCTTTCACCTCAGCCAGATATTGGGTACCGCTGCGCTGGATCAGCAGATGTTTGCCACCGGGGGCGATCAGCGCCACCCCGGGCAGCAGGCGATCGCCGGTGGCAGCCTCTTTGACTTCGATCTTTGAAAGGCCGTTCAAGCGCTCCGCAAACGAGGCAGTAAAGCGCCCTGGCATATGCTGCACGATGGCGAGCCCCGGGCAGGTGACCGGCAGTCTGGTCAGCAGATACTCAAGGGCCTGGGTGCCGCCTGTGGAGGTCCCAAGGGCGATGATCCGGTCTGTCGTGCGAAATTCGACCCGCACCGGCGGGGGCGAGAGCATGGCATCGGCGGTGCGCTTGGGAGGGGGAGTAAAGCCGGGCTGCTGGTGGTCTGGCAGCAGGTTGCGCAGCTTGGCGTTGACGGCGGTACGGATCTCCTGGATCAACTCGTTGGCCGATTGCTGCAGGAAGTTTTTGATGCCGACTGCGGGCTTGGTGATGATGGAGATGGCTCCGGCAGCCATGGCATCCAGGGTAATGGTGGCGCCCTCTTCGGTCAGTGAAGAGCAGATGATGACCGGCGTCGGGCGCTCGCTCATGATCTTGCGCAGGAAGGTGAGGCCATCCATGCGGGGCATCTCGATATCGAGAATGATCACATCCGGCCAGCTCTTTTTCATCTGCTGTATGGCGAAGATGGGATCGAATGCCGTGCCAATTATTTCGATATCGGCAGCCTTGCCCAGAATCTGGGTCAGCACTTCCCGCACCAGCGCCGAGTCGTCCACGATCAATACCCGTATGGTCATGTTTCATCCTTGAAAAGCAGAGGTTGGTAGCGATAGCGTGAAGGGGCCTCCTGCACCAGTGGCAGATCCTGTTGGCGAATGATCTCCGAATGGCCGACCAGCAGATAACCACCGGGTTTGAGTAGCTCACACAATTGGGAGAGCACCTGACCTTTGGTCTCTTCGTTGAAGTAGATCAGCACATTGCGCAGGAAGATGACGTCGAACTCCCGCTCGATAAAGTTGCCGCAGTTGAGCAGGTTGAGGTTGGAGAACGACACTTTTCTCGCCAGCTCGGGCCTCACTCGCACCTTGCCAGCATATTCGTCGTGACCGCGCTGGAAATAGCGCATCCAGAGGTGGGGCGGGACATGCTGGGCCCGCTCCACGGCATAGATGGCTCGCTGGGCAAAGGGGATCACCCGGGTGTTGATGTCGGTGCCGTAGATCCGCCAGCGCTCGTTGATGCCGAGCTGTTCGGCCAGCACCATGGCGGCGGAGTAGGCCTCCTCACCGGTCGAGCAGGCGGCAGACCAGACTCGCAGTGGTTGATGGCGGCTAGCGTGCAGTTGTTCGGCATGGTGTTTTAGCCAGCTGAAGTGCTGTGCCTCGCGGAAAAAATAGGTTTCGTTGGTAGAGAGCAGATTGATGGCGAGCTGTCGCTCCTGCACATTCTGTGGCTGGTTGATCCGTTCCCAGTAGCCGTAGTAGCTGGTGAGATTGAGCGCCCGCAGCCGCTTGGCGAGGCGGGATTGCACCAGCGCCCGCTTGCAGGGGGCGAGATCGATGCCGGCGGCGGTGAAGATAAAACGCCGGAACAGTTCGAACTCTCTTTGGGTGAGCACCGGCCCCTGATCCGGGGTGGTGAGGGATGCCGCCACTAATAGCCCCCTTGCTCGCTATTGAAGAGCTGGCTGGTGGTGGCCTCGGCCATGGCGCTCAGCTCGGCGATGGAGAGGGCCTTGTGCATGTCGAGCAGAATGGCGAACTGCTGGGCGATGGTGACTACCCCCTGGATGAAGTCGCCGCGAATATGGGCACCAAAGGTCGGGGCCGGCTCTATGGTGTCGGTGGCAATCTCCAGCACCTCGCAGACGGAGTCGAGCAGCATGCCGATCTCCTGCTCTTCGCCATTGCTGTTGGGCAGCGAAAGGATCGCGACACAGGTGGTGGGCTGGATCGGGGTCTGCCCCCGGCCAAAGCGGATCGAGAGATCGATGACCGGCACCACGGCGCCCCGCAGGTTGATGATCCCCCTGACAAAGCGCGGCATCATGGGCACCGGCGTCATCCCCTCGAACTCGATGATCTCGCGGATGCAGCCGATATCGACCCCGTATAGATCCCCTCCCAGCATGAAGGTCACGCAGTGGAAGTGGGAGGTAACAGTATCAGGGGCATGTGTTGTGCGCATTGGGCTGCTCCTAATAGTTGCTGAACTTGCCATCGTCCACTTCCCGCTCCAGATCTTCATCGTTGTACAAGTGTGGTCGACGAGTCAGAGTGCTCTTCTTGGGGCCTGAAGCCTTGGTCACATACCGGGTAGTGTGGAACGACTGAGGCTGGCGGTTATTGTCGCCCATCAGGGTGAACTGCTGCATCAGCTCCTGCAGTTGCAAAGCGGTGGAGCTCAGCTCTTCCGAGGTCGAGCTCAGCTCCTCGGCGGAGGCGGCAGAGGCCAGCATGCCATCACTGATCTGGGTTACCGCAATATTGACTTGGGAGACGCTGGCCCGCTGCTCGCGGGACGCCGAAGCGATCTCCTGCACCAGAGTGGCAGTCTGATCGATCCCCGGCAGCATCTCCCGCAGCAGGGTGCCAGCCTGTTCGGCGACGCTGACCGAACGACCCGCCAGCTCGCCAATTTCCTTGGCGGCATTTTGCGAGCGCTCCGCCAGTTTGCGTACCTCGGCCGCCACGGTGGCAAAACCCTTGCCGTGTTCGCCGGCGCGGGCCGCTTCAATGGCAGCGTTGATGGCCAGCAGGTCGGTCTTGTTGGCGATGTCGTTGATGATGGTGATGCGCGAAGCGATCTCCTTCATGGCGTGAACCATCTCACCCACCGCCTTGCCGCTTTCGGTTGCACTGCTGGCCGCCTTGGTGGAGATATTCTCGGTGACCTTGGCATTGTCGGCGTTCTGGCTGACGGTGGCCGCCATCTCCTCGACGGAGGCGCTGGTCTGCTCAACGCTGGAGGCCAGTTCGGAGGAGTTTTGCGACAGCGAGTTGGCGGTGGCGGCGACCTGTTCAGAGGCCGAGCCGATGGCCTCTGACATGGCACCTACCTCGTTGAGAATATCGGAGAGGCGGTGAGTCATGCCCTTGATGGCAAAGAGCAGGCTGCTGGTGTCATCGCTGCGCAACTTGACCAGAGTCGAGAGGTCCCCGGCGGCGACACGGGAAACCACCTGCACGGTATAGGAGGGATCGCCACCCAGTTGACGCAGGATGCTGCGGGTGACCAGCATGGCCAGGATGAGACAGATAACAAAGGCTGTGCTGGAGATCACGAGGAGAATTTGCAGATTTTCCTGATAGATATTTTGGCTTTCATCGAGCGAGCTCTTGGCAAGCGAGGTGTTGACATCGACCAGATCCCGCAGAATGGCATCTGCGGCATCAAAAGCTGGACGCCCTTTTTCACTCATCATGCGGTATGCCTTGCGATCGGCATCAGCGTCTATCTCCTGAGTTTGAGATAGCTTGAGAATGTCTCCCTGATACCCTTTGTAGACAGCCCATGCCTGATCAAAACGGGATAGCAGGTCGGTTTCGCGCTGCGTCAGGGTGGTTTTGCGGTAACTGGCCAGGAAGTCAAACATCTGCTTCTCGAACTTGCCCATATTGGTTAACGCCTGTTCCCTCAGGTCTAGATCCAGTTCGCCAATGTATCGATAGAGGGCGCGGTTTTGATACGCGGCATACAGATTGCTCGTCGCTATATCCTTGATGGGGACCAGCTGGTTAGCATGCATGTTGACAACCAGTTGTGCCATGGTTCGGGTGGAGCTGTAGCTGGTCGCCGTCAAGGCGATTAGCAGCACCATCAAGAGGGAAAACGAGAGCACCAGTTTTGTTCTGACTTGCAAGTTGTGAAACCAGTCCATGGTTTTGACTCCGTTAAAGCGGTTGATAACAGTATGTGGTCAATCAGGTTTGGCTGCCGGAGAGGGTATCGGCATGCAGGTGGATCAAGTGAAACTCCCGTCGTCTGGCCAGCTCGATAAGCTGTGGCACATCAAGAATGAGGGCCGGCTGGCCATTGCCCAGAATGGTTGAACCGCTGACATATCGCAGCGTCCTGAACAGCTCTCCGAGTGGTTTGATCACCGCCTGCACTTCGCCAATCAGGCGATCCACCACAATGCCGGCGCGGTTGTCGGCATAGTCGACGATGACGACAAACTCGGGCTCGTCGGCGGGGGGAAGGGCAAACAGCTCGCGCAGTACGATAAAGGGCACCCACTCGCCGCGGATATTGATCTGGCGCGAGGGGGTATCGAGGGCATCCGGCGGCAGATCAATGCACTCGAGCATCATGTCGAGGGGGATCACCAGTGAGGAGTGATCCACCTCGATGCGAAAACCGTCGATGATGGCGAGGGTTAAAGGGAGCCGCAGGCGGAAGGTTGTGCCGCGGCCAAGATGGCTCTCGATGGTGGTCTCGCCCCGCAGGGACTCCAGATTGCGCTTGACCACATCGAGCCCGACACCGCGACCCGAAAGATCGCTGACACCGTTGGCGGTTGAGAAGCCGGGTTGGAACAGGAACTGGAATATCTCCTGCTCGCTCATGACTTTTCCCTCCTGAGCCATACCCATCGTCTGGGCCTTGGCCAGGATCTTGTCGCGATCGATGCCGCGACCATCGTCGCTCACTTCAACCACAACGGCACCTGCGTCGTGATAGGCGTTCAGGGTAACCACGCCGCCAGCCGCCTTGCCAGCCTCAAGGCGCTGCGCCTCATTCTCGATGCCGTGATCGACCGCATTGCGCACCAGATGCATCAGGGGATCGGTCAGCTTCTCGACCATGGACTTGTCGATATCGGTTTCGGCGTTATTGATGTGCAGGCTGATGTTCTTGCCGGTCTGCAGGGAGAGCTCGTGCACCAGCCTCGGAAAGCGGTTGAAGATCTCGTTGATGGGCACCATGCGCAGGGTAAGGGCGTCGTCGCGGATCCCCTCGACCAGCGTATTGACGGCGGCCACCGACTCGACCAGCTCGGCATCTCCTCGCAATCTGGCCTGCAGGGTTGTCGCTGAGGTGGCGATCACCAGTTCACCGACCCGGTTGATCAGCCGGTCGAGTTTCGCCGCCTCAATGCGAATGTAGTGCCCTTCACTGCGCTGCGGGGCGGGCTTGGGCTGAGGTGTTACCGGCAGTTCCGGCTCTGGCTGCGCAGGTTGTGACACTGATGAAGGGTCGGCGGATGCGCTGTCTGGTTCGCTGGTTTGACTACGGCGATAGTCGCCCCGCTCAATGGCGGCGGCCTCTTCACGGCTCAGGACGTCGGCTGCCTCCCAGCGGGCAAGCTGGGCCGTCAGCGGTTCGTTGCGCCACTGCGCCAGTCGTTCACCTTGCGCCGCAAACTCGGCGAGATCCTGATGAGGCGTCAGCAGGCAGATGATGCTGGCATGAGCGACAAAGTCGAAGGTACTGCGGATCCGCTCGGGAGATTCAGCACTGCGCAGGCCAATTTCATAACCAAGGAAACACTCTGTCGGGTCGAGCAATTGAAGGAGCGGCCATTCGTGCCAGACCGGTTCGATGAAGATGATCTCGCCCAGATTGCCGAGATAGCGGATAAAGGCCAGCAGGTCGAAGCCATCCTGATAGAGCGAGGGATAAAAACGCACAGAGAGATGCCAGCGCTTGAGATCCTGTGAAGGGATCTCGCTTTGTGGCGGCACTACGACAGGTTGGGTTGGCAAACTTTGATGGCCCTGCAGTTGGGAAAGCAGGGCCAGGATCTGTTGGGTTTCGGTTTGCGGCAGCTCGGGGTTGTGCTCGGCCCCCTGCAACAGGTCGCGTAGCTGATCATTGCAGGCCAGCAGCAGGTTGATCAGATGCTCATCGAGCTGCAACTCGCCGCTGCGAAGTCGTGTCAGCATGTTCTCCATGGCGTGGGCGAAACGTACCAGCATGGTAAGGCCCAGCATGCTGGCTGAACCCTTGATGGTATGGGCGGTACGAAACATCAGATTGTAGGTTTCGGCATTGGCCGGGTAGCTTTCACGATCAAGGAGCGCCTGCTCCAGATGATCACACTGCTCGTAGGCCTCCTCGAAAAAGAGGGCGCGCGCTTTATTGACGTCCATCTGGCCCCTCCGCTCTGGTGAGGGACGAAAGCAGTCCGAGCTGGCCCAGCGCCAGTTCGGCTTCACTGCCATCTCCCGTCTTGATCCGTAGCCGCTTGCTCTGGGAATTGGCTTCTTGCTGGAGGAGGGCGACAAGCTGGGCACCGCAGCTATCGAGTGCTTCAAGCTGGCTCAAATCCAGCAAGGCAACTGGAAAGTTGAGCAGACCGAAGAGATCGTCTTGCAACTCTGCCACCGTCATGACGGTGAACTCCCCCGTGAGAATGGCAGTCGGAGGGGCGTGCATAATATCCAGTTCAAAACTCATACCTTGTGCTCCCGTATCATGGTTGCACCACCTTGTAGACATCATCGATAAGCTTAAGCGGCTCGAATGGCTTGGTCAGCCAGACACGGGCGCCGGCATCGAACCCCTCTTGACGGATCTCGGGCGAGTTTTCCGTCGTCAGCATGATGAACGGGATATAGCGGGTGGTTGCCTGTGCCTTGAGATGGCGCAGCAGTGTCATCCCGTCCATGCCCGGCATGTTGAGATCGGAGATGATGAGATGTACCCGCTGGCCATCGAGGCGGGAGAGGGCCGCGTTGCCATCATCCGCTTCGATCACGCTAAAACCGGCGCTTTGCAGCGTCATGGTAATGGTGGCTCTGATACTGGCGGAGTCTTCCACAACAAGGATGGTTTTGGTCATGTTCGTGCTCATTCATACGCGAGGATGGTATCCGGATGACATTTTCTAACCCCCTAATTGTTGTCCAATAAGTTGATGTACGTGGTTTTTTTAAAAATAAGAGAAATGGATGACAAGTGCAGGGATGGGCAGCAGGGGGGCGCGGGTTTCATGTCGTGGGCGGAAGCATTAAATTCAGCGGGCGTCATCGCTTCATCCCCTAGTTTTGCATGCTCAGCGTGGCCTTATAGGGTATAATGCGGCACTATTTTTATGGGTTCCCCGTGAGCGTGATGAAAGAATTTTTTGCAACCTGCCCCAAGGGGCTGGAAAACCTGTTGGCCGACGAGCTGACCACCCTGGGCGCAGAGCAGGTCCGTGAGACCGTGGCTGGCGTCCATTTCAAAGGCGAACTGGCGATTGGCTACAAGGCCTGCCTGTGGAGCCGTTTTGCCTCCCGTATCGTGCTGGTGCTGTCCGAATTCCAGATGAACGACGATCTGGATCTCTATCTGGGCGCCCACACAATCCCCTGGGAAGAGCACTTCTCCGGTACCTCTACCATCGCGGTAGACTTTACCGGTACCAACCCCGCTATTCGCAATACCCAATATGGCGCGCTGAAGATCAAGGATGCCATCGTTGACCGCTTCACCAAGCGCGGTCACGTACGTCCGGACGTGGACAAGAAGTCGCCGGATATTCGCATCATGGCGCACCTGGGCAAAGGCAAGGCCAATATCACGCTGGACTTGTCAGGCCCGGCGTTGCATCAGCGTTTCTATCGTCAGGGCACAGGTGAAGCACCACTCAAAGAGAACCTGGCCTGCGCCATGATTGCCCGTAGTGGCTGGGCCGGTGAGCCCATGATGGACCCTATGTGCGGTTCCGGTACCTTGCTGATTGAAGCGGCCTTTATCGCCGCCGACATGGCGCCGGCGCTGCGCCGCGAGCGCTTCGGTTTCGATCGCTGGCTGCAGCACGATAGCGAGCTGTGGCAGAGCCTGATGATGGAAGCGCAAGTGCGCGCCAAACGCGGCATGCAGCGTTGTGAAGTGAAGCTGTTTGGCTGTGATGCCGACAGCCGAGTGCTGCTCAAAGCGCGCGACAACGCCAAGGCGGCCGGTGTGGCCCACCTCATCACCTTCAATCAGGCCGATGTCACCAAGCTGGAAAACCCGCTGCCGATGCCTGCCCCTGTTGAAGGGGAAGAAGGTCAAGGGGAGGCCCGCCAGGTCGGTATGCTCATTTCCAACCCGCCTTATGGCGAGCGTCTTGGCGAATTTCCGGCCCTGCTGGAAGTGCATCAGGCCCTCGGCGATGCTCTGCGTCGCAGCTTCCAGGGTTGGAAAGTCTCCATTCTTTCCGCATCCCCCGAACTGCTCAGCTGTCTGCGCCTGCGCGCCGACAAGCAATATCGCCTGTTCAACGGCGCCCTCGAGTGTCAGCTGCGCAATTATCAAATCGCACTGGACTCCGTGGCTTCCCAAAAAGAGGTGGCACAGGACTTTGCCAACCGTCTACGCAAGAATCTGAAAACTCTCGAGAAGTGGGCCAACAAAGAGGGAATCGATTGCTATCGCATCTACGATGCCGACTTGCCGGAATACAACGCCGCCATCGACCGCTATCAGGACTACCTGGTGGTGCAAGAGTATGCCGCGCCTAAGGACATCCCCGCCCAGAAGACCCGTCAGCGTCTGCTCGATATGGTTCAGGCCGCCATCAAGGTGACCGGAATGGACGGCGAGAAGGTGATCCTGAAGGTGCGTGAGCGTCAGGAAGGCAAACAGCAGTATCAGAAGCTCTCCGAAGAGCAGCACCGGATGGAAGTGCAGGAGTATGGCGCCCGTCTGTGGGTCAACCTCTACGACTATCTGGATACCGGTCTGTTCCTCGATCATCGTCAGACTCGCCGCATGCTGGGTCAGATGGCCAAAGGCAAGCGCTTCCTGAATCTGTTTGCCTACACCGGCAGTGCCACCGTGCACGCAGGTCTCGGCGGTGCCAGCGAGACCACTACGGTCGACATGTCCCACACCTACCTGAACTGGGCACAGGACAACATGCGTCTCAACTCGCTGGTGGGCCGTCAGCACAAGTTTGTGCAGGCCGATTGTCTGAAGTGGTTATCGGAAGCGGATGAGCAGTACGATCTCATCTTTATCGATCCGCCCACCTTCTCCAACTCCAAGCGGATGGACGAGAGCTTCGACGTACAGCGCGATCACCTGCTGCTGATGCAGCATCTGAAGCGTCTGCTGGCGGCCGATGGCACCCTGGTCTTCTCCAACAACAAGCGTCACTTCAAGATGGATCTGGCCGGTCTCGAGGCCACTGGTCTCAAGGCCCAGAACATCACCCAGAAGACGCGCCCGAAGGATTTCGAGCGCAACCAGCACATCCACAACTGCTGGATCATCACCCATGCGCCGGAGCAAGGCGAGGCGTGATGCTGACCCTGTTTCATACCGACGGTTGCCACCTGTGCGAGCAGGCCTGGGTGCTGGTGGAGGAGGCCGGCCTTGCCGCCGCCACCCGCCAGTGCGACATCATGGATGATGAGCAGTGGCTTGCCGCCTATCGGGTGCGCATTCCGGTGCTGCGTGACGAGGCCGGCCGCGAGCTCGGCTGGCCCTTCACGTTGGCTGAGCTCAATGGCTGGGCTGCCCGTCAGGGGTGAGCGTGATTTGACGATAAAACGGGGGCAGACCCAGTCTGCTGCCCGTTTTTTTCATATGAAATAAGGAACACACATGGCTCTTTTAACATTGCACGGCGCCTGTCTGTCGTTCAGTGATTTCCCGTTGCTCGACAATGCCGAATTGACCATCGAGCGGGGCGAGCGCCTCTGTCTGGTTGGCCGCAACGGGGCGGGCAAGTCTACCCTGATGAAGGTCATTGCCAGCGAATTGCCGCTGGACGACGGGCGTCTGGTGCTGCAACAAGATTTGAAAGTAACCCGCCTTGAGCAGGATCCGCCTGCTTCCAGCGAGCTGACGGTGTTTGACTATGCCGCCGAAGGGCTGGCGGGGGTGGGGGAGCTGCTCAAGCAGTACCACCACATCTCCATGGAGCTGGCGAGCGATCCGTCAGATGCCAATATTCGCAAGATGAGCGAGTTGCAAGAGCAGCTCGATTATCAGAACGGCTGGCAATTCGAGACCCGCATCAGTCAGGTGTTGACCCTGCTGGGGCTGGAGCCTGACGTGACCCTAGATAGCCTCTCCGGCGGCTGGCTGCGCAAAGTGGCGCTGGCCCGTGCGCTGGCTTGCGATCCCGACTTGTTGCTGCTTGATGAGCCGACCAACCACCTGGACATCGAAGCCATCAACTGGCTGGAAGATTTCCTCAAGGATTTTCGCGGCGCCATCGTCTTTATCTCTCACGATCGGGAGTTTATACACAAGCTGGCCACCCGGATCATCGATCTGGATCGCGGCGCCATCACCTCCTGGCCGGGTAACTACGACGAGTACCTGCAGGGGAAAGAGGAGTGGCTGCGGGTCGAAGAGCTGAAAAATGCCGAGTTCGACCGCAAACTGGCCCAGGAAGAGGTGTGGGTGCGTCAGGGTATCAAGGCTCGCCGTACCCGTAACGAAGGCCGGGTACGCGCCCTTGAGGCGATGCGAATGGAGCGCTCCCAGCGCCGCGAGCTGCAGGGCAAGGCCAAGCTGCAACTGGACGAGGTCAATCGCTCCGGCAAGCTGGTGTTCGAGACCGAAGGGCTGGGGCTGGATTTTGGCGATCGCACTCTGTTCAAGGGGCTCGATCTGCAAGTGCTGCGTGGCGACAAGATTGCGCTGGTCGGCCCCAATGGCTGCGGCAAATCGACCCTGATCAAGCTGTTGCTGGGGCAGCTTGAGCCAACCCGTGGCACCGTCAAGGGGGGCACCAATCTGGAGGTGGCCTACTTCGATCAGTACCGCGAGCAGCTCGATCCCGAGCAGACCGTGGTGGACAACGTCGGGGAGGGTAAGCAGGAGGTGATGGTGCGTGGCCGCTCCCGTCACATTCTTGGTTACCTGCAGGACTTTCTGTTCGAACCCAAGCGGGCTCGTACGCCGGTCAAGGCGCTCTCCGGTGGTGAGAAGAACCGGCTGCTGCTGGCCAAGCTGTTCCTCAAGCCGAGCAACCTGCTGATCCTCGATGAACCGACCAACGACCTCGACGTCGAGACTCTGGAGCTGCTGGAAGAGCTGCTTTCCGACTACCCCGGCACCCTGCTGCTGGTGAGTCACGATCGTCGCTTCATCGACAACACAGTGACCGGCTGCTGGCTGTTTGAAGGGGATGGCCGCATCAGCGATTACGTGGGCGGTTACGCTGACATGATAGCGACCCGCGAACAGCAGAATGCCCAACAACAGGCCAAGAGTGCACCGGCCAAGGCGCCCGAGCCGGTCGTTGCCGCCGTGCCAGAAGTGCCGAAGAAAAGCAAGAAGCTCTCCTACAAGCTGCAGCTTGAACTGGAAGGGTTGCCCGCTCGTCTTGAGCAGCTCGAAGCCGAGCTGGATGCGCTGCAAAGCGAGATCAACCAGCCAGGGTTCTTTTCGCTGCCGGCAGATAAAACCCAGCCGAAACTCGATGCGCTCAATGCCGCTGAAGCCGCGCTGGAGCAGGCATTTGCTCGCTGGGAAGAGCTGGAAGGACTCAAAAATCAGGAGTAAGTTCCCTGTAATTAAAACTTAATCCAGTTCAGTGCCTTGTGTCACATAGCCCGGTTAGGGTGGAAGTTTTTGTTTGACCGGGTGCGCTCGCAGGAGTAAAGATGAAAGCGACCGATGCAGAATTGGTCGCTTTTTTTGTTCCACGAAGAGGGTCGTAGATGATGAAGAGACAGAAGCGGGACCGTCTGGAAAGAGCTCGTGCTCGTGGTTATCAGGCTGGCGTGGTCGGCAAACAGAAAGAAGCGTGTCCGTATCAATGCCTGGATGCCCGAGGGCATTGGCTTGGTGGTTGGCGTGATGCCATGGAAGGGCGGGGCTCAGGCCTCTTCATGAAGTAGCAGGTACTTCATCACTCATTACAAAAGGAAAGGGGCCGTTGTGGCCCCTTTGCGTTAATGCTGTTTACCACTAATCAGACAGATCAGAATGTGGTGGTATCTTTGAACAGGCCCACTTTCAGGTCGGTGGCGCTGTAGATCGGACGGCCGTCGACTTCGACCACGCCATCAGCAATCCCCATCACCAGCTTGCGGTTGATGACGCGCTTGAAGGTGATCTTGTAGGTCACTTTCTTGGCTGTCGGCAGGATCTGGCCGGTAAATTTCACTTCACCTACGCCCAGCGCACGACCCTTGCCGGGGCCGCCTTTCCAGCCTAGGAAGAAGCCAACCAGCTGCCACATGGCGTCCAGACCGAGACAGCCTGGCATTACCGGGTCACCCGGGAAGTGGCAATCGAAGAACCAGAGATCCGGAGTAATGTCGAGCTCAGCCAGGATCTCGCCCTTGCCGTGTTCGCCGCCGTTGTCATTGATCTTGACGATGCGGTCCATCATCAACATGTTGGGGGCAGGCAGCTGACTGTTACCCTCACCAAACAGTTCGCCACGGCTGCAAGCCAGCAGCTCTTCACGGGTAAAAGAGTTCTTGCCCTGTTCGCACAGGGAAAGGCGGGCTTCCATGGTGGTATTGTCTACGGTCACGCGGTATTTCCTTCAAATGGGTCAAAGCTGGGCCAATTTAGCTTACAGTTGTTCGCTAAACAACTCCGATCACTTCATCAGCGGCCAAACAGGCGCCCCAGCAGGGATTGCAGCAGTCCGACTTTGGCAGTGGAGCCGTTCAACTCGTCCAACCGCTCCTGAATACGGCCAAACAGGGTATCGGGCATATCAGGCTCACCGGCGACACAGCCAGTCAGCAACTCGATGGCCTCTTCCACATGATCCACCGGGAGGATATGGAACTGGCCTGCGGCAACAGCCTCAATCACCTCGTCAGAGAGATTGAGCTGTTGGATGTTGGTCCCCGGCAGAATGATCCCTTGCTTACCGGTGATGCCGTGGATCTTACACACCCGGAAGAAGCCTTCAATCTTCTCGTTGACGCCACCAACGGCCTGCACATTGCCAAACTGATCGACCGCACCGGTCACGGCGAAGTGCTGATAAATAGGCTGGCGGGCGAGGGCAGAGAGCAGGGCACACAAGCCGGTCAGTGAAGCACTGTCGCCATCAATTTCGTGGTAAGACTGCTCGAACACCAGATTCGCCGACAGGGGGGAGGGGTTCTCTGCGCCAAATTTGTTGGAGAGATAGCCGTGGATAATCATCATCGCCTTGGCGTGGATATGACCGGCCAGCTCCGCTTTGCGCTCGATATCCGCCACATCGCCATCACCAAGGTGTACGGTCGCGGTGAGGCGCACCGGCTCACCGAAGTCATAGGGGTGACCGGAGACCTGAATGACCGACAGGCCGTTGATCTGGCCAATCTCTTCGCCATCGGTTTGCAGCAGGATTTGGCCGTCGATGACGCCCTGATCGGACTGCTCAACGAGATAGTTGAGACGGTAATCCTGCTCCTCCAGCGCGCCGCGGATATGCTCGTCGGTGACGACGTCCGCTTCCAGTTCGCGCGCCAGACTGTCAGCCATCCGCATGATGGCGGAGAGTTGCACTTCGGAGAGCGATAGCCACTCCTGATGGTCACAGAGGCGGCTGGCATGACGACAAAGGGCGGCGAGGGCGGCTGGCGTGAAGTCCAGTAGGCTCCAGCGCTGGCGCAGCCAGGCCAGGTACTGCAGAAATTCCTGCAGGTCCTCTTCAATATTCACTTCGGAGACCAGATCGGCGCGCAGGAAGATGCGCTCGGACATATCCCGATCCAGCATCTGGAACTCCGCCACGTCGAGTCTGTCACCCACCAGGATCAGCTTGAGCTTGATGGGGGTCGCCTCAGGTGCGAAGAAGGGGGTCAGGGTTTTCCCTTCCTGATAGGCGTTCCAGTCCAGCTCGCCTTTTTGCATGGCATTTTTCAGCTTGAACCAGAGGTGCGGCTGATCCAGCAGTTCGTCCAGCTGCAAAATGAGGTAACCGCCGTTGGCTTCGCGCAGCAAGCCAGGCTCCAACAGGTGCTGGTTAGCATAGACAGAGCCTTGCTCGGTCTGGTAGTTGATGGAACCAAACAGGGTATCCCAGTTGAGATCACGGCCATAAATCACCGGCGCTTCCTGCTCTTCGTGATGGATCAGCAGGTTGATTAGAACCGGGTGCTGGAACTCCAGCCCCAATGCCACGTGGGCGGCCAGATCGGAGAGGAAATCATCGATCTTCGGATCATTGTTCTGCTTACGCATGATGCGGGTCACGATGCGCTCGGCATCGAGGTGGTGGCTCAAGAGCTTGAGCAACTCGCCAACCATCTCGCAGAATTCGATACCTGTGCCTGGTTGCAGGCGCAGCCAGATAGGTTTGAAGGGGTTGTTCAAGTTCTCGGTGTAGCAGAGATCAAACAGGTCACCGTCCTTGCCATGGGAGTCGGCAATCAACGTCTGGCAAACACCTTCATAATCTGCGCCGGGGAACCCGTTGAGCAGCATGACCGGACAGTCACCATCAAAACTGGCGAGACGCTTGATGCCGGAAATGGCTCTGGGTTGCAGTGCCGCAAAGGGGATGGGCTCAAGTTCACTGAGCTTGGGGAACTGTTCAATCGCAAAAGCGGGTTTTAATTGTTCTGATGTTAATTCAGCCACTTAAGACATCCGGTCGAAGATAGGATCAATTGTTGCCATTATACACAGTTCAATAAGTGGTGACAGGAAACAAGATACTTGATTTAACATAATATACATTATGCGCAGTGCGGGATAGAGCGATTGAGGAGCATTGGCGGGGTCGCCCGTACCCCTGATGCCGATAACTGGCTTTATCGGCGTCAGGAGCACCGTGGCGCCGTCGCTCCCTAGTCGGGTCGCTCCTGCTTCGTGACTGCTGGATCCGGTGCCAACTTGATATACGTTTCACCTGGGCAATCGAGTAACGCCGGCAGGCAAAAAAAAGGCGCTACCATCGCTGGTAACGCCGCTAACACGTCAATAAGGATAATCAAGAAAGCGCGCTGTTATCACGACTGTCCTGAGAATCGAGAATAGCCTGTATGTAGGCAACCTGACCAGAGATAGCCTCGGACTGAGTGTAAATCGATTCAAGAACATGCCCGAATGAGGTGTCCTGACAAGATCGGACAGTCCCGGATCAAGCAGCCTGAGCAGTTCTCCAATACCTCTTGTTAAACTCCGCCGGGCTGACATTG